>VGSX01000490.1 GCA_016874895.1 Deltaproteobacteria bacterium | reverse complement strand
TTGGGTGACATCTTCCGCGCCGCAGTGGGAGCATTTGATTTTTTCCGTATCCCGTTCCTTGATGCTCATAATAAGGGAAAATTCTTTCCCGCATTTTTGGCAGAGAAATTCATAGGTCGGCATAATTCTCCTCTTTCACCTGGTATTCACACAAAGATGATCGCTCGTGGTTTGGGGGAATTGTTTTTAACGCGTCAGCGAATCCCGTTGTTACAAATATAAATTTTCTGCCAGAGGTTGACAAGGGGGCGGAGAACCTCAAAAATCTTTTTTTAAAAAAAGAGTTAGGAGGCTAATGCCGCACCCCTTGACACTCCTGGCGCATAGAATTGCTTAAAAATGGTAGGCCAGACCCACGACGACCTGATGGCGGTCGAAATCAAAGGTGGCCTTTTGGGCGGTGATGCCGGTGTTGCCGTAGAAGAGCTGCTGGGATTCCAGCTCCACGTCCCATTGTTTGCTGAATTTATATTCCAGGAAACCGCCCAGGTTTTTGGTAAACATATAGCGCAAACCGCCCAGTACCTCCAGGGAGAAGTTTTTGGCGGAATCGGCATCGGCGTAGAGCATCACCAGGCCGGGGCCGATACCCACATACGGTTGGAGACGGCCGAAGGGAACTTCCTGGTCAGGGAGAAAGCCGTAACGGCCCAGGATATGAAAGGCCATGGTCCAGGCCAGGAGGGTCTGGCTATTTACCCGACCTCGGGTGGCCCCGGCAATGGGGGGATTGAGGCGCACGCTCTGGGCGGGCTGGGGATGGTTGCCGATGCTGCCCTCGCCTTGGATGCCCAGCACCGGGATGCTGTCAAAGAAATAACCGACCTTGATGCCGCCCGTGACCCCGGGATCGATCTGCATGCTCCTGGCCGCGCTATTAATGCCCCTGGCTTTATAGGTCCAGTGGGTGTCGGGAACGAAGGCCGCTCCGAGAAAACCACCGATGAAAAATTCTCCGGGGCCTCGGTAGCCCAGGCGGCCCCGGGCGTCAGCCGGCTGGGCATAGCGGTTTTTATAGAGCAGATAACCCGCCACTGCGGTCCCCACGACAGATGCAGCCGGAACTGCCGTGACCAGTAAGGTGTCCCCGGAGGACGCTGAGGCCGGACGCGGCGTTGATACGCTTCCCAGGGCAATTACCAGGGTGATAGTTAACGCAATCACCAGGCACAACGGTTTTCTTAACATGGTTCGCCTCCGAATTCTGATGTAATGCTTCGCCGCGAGCAAAAACCATCAATGATAAGAGAGCCGCATCCTGCTATTTTACTTCAGGCGGCAGGTTTCCCCCGTTGGGGGCCAAGTCGTTGATCCTGCCGATGGCCCGAAGCATGTAGGCTTTCTGAACCTGATGATCGTACAGGGCGTTGGTGTAATTAACCCGGACCCGGGTGAGCAGGGTTTGGGCGTCGATCACCTCGGTGGCGGTCCCCACCTGTTCTTTGTAACGCTCTTCATTCAAGCGCAGGTTTTCCTCGCCCTGCTTTACCGCGCCCTTGGTCAC
>VGSX01000489.1 GCA_016874895.1 Deltaproteobacteria bacterium | reverse complement strand
ACGCCCCGGCTGCGCAACTCTTCCCGGAAATGCCGCATGGCCGCGAAAAAATAAGCCAGCCGGAGCTTGTGGCTCCAGACGTAGTCGGCCTCTTCCTGCACCTCGGCCATCCAGACTGCGTCCTGGACCGGATCGAATCCCTGGAACACGGCGCTGGTATGGTCTAGTTGATCCCCCAGGACCAGGCTGAGGTTGCGCACGGGGCCTCCCTGATCAGGTCTGCTCATAGGCCTGCAAGAGTATTTCATACATTGCCAGGAGATCGTCTCCTGGGGCTAAATCGGGCTGCCGCCCCCAGATGGCGGCCATTAACTTGAGAGGTTACTCAATGACAACAATACCCAGATAACCGTCCACCGTGAGGGCGTCGCCGGAGCGGATGAGGCTGGTGGCCTCGGGGACTCCGGTGACGCAGGGCAGGCCGTATTCCCGAGCGATGATGGCCCCATGGATCAGCATGCCGCCCCGGCGTTCCACCACCGCCGCAGCCAGGGGCACCACGAAGGTCATGTTGGGGTCCACCGCGTCGCACACCAATACCTCCCCGTGTTTGAAATGGGTCAGGTCCGAAAACGACGCGATCACCCGGGCCGGACCCTGGGCCAGGCCGGGGCCGGCGGGCTGGCCGATGAGTTGCCGGGCCCTGATCTGAGTCTGATTTGAGGCAGTCGTCTTTTTTTCCGGGACCCGGGGTTGGTAGGTTCCGTCCAGCAGGGCCCTGCTCAACTCCTCTGTCGGCAGATCACCTGGGACCTCAAGACCCCGTTCGGCCAGGCGGCGGTGGGCCTCCTGGCGGGCCTTGAGCTCCTGGGCCTCGATGCGGCCTAAATAGATATTGTCATCGTCCCGAAGGCGGTAGCTGGCCCGGGCCAGATCGAGGATTTCGGCGGCCTCGGTGCGTTTAGCGCCCGCAAAACGGCTGAGAAAAGCCTCAGTCAGGGCCGGGATGCTGGCCGGGGCGACGGCCACCAGGCGGGGCGGGTGGGCCGCCAGCTCTTGGACCAGATGCAGTACTGCCTGGGGGCCTTGCTGGCACTGGCCGCCGGTCACCGGACAGGAGAGGTCGCCGTAAGTCGATAAAAAGTCGTTTAAAAGCTGTTGCACTGCCGGGGACAGGGCATTGATCTCGCCTTGACGGATTTTTTCAGCCTGATCCCTGTCCTGGCGCAGATGGTCGGCCATTTCCGCCAGGCGGCGGTTCCGATCCAGGCTGGCCAAGGGCGCGCCGCTGAGCAGGGCCATGAACTCATATGGGTCGGCAGGTCGCAGGGCATCGTTGTAAAGCTGCCCGAACAGGCGCATGCCATGGGCAAAAGGGATAAAATCCCGCCAGTAGACGGCCACCCAATGGGCCTTTATCTCATGGCGGCGCTCTATTTCCGCGGCCAGGTCGGCATCGGCCAGGCTGCTCAGGTCTTGTTTCTGCAACTCTTCGGCCTGGGCGGTCATGGCCGGGAGCAGTTCTTCTTCGAGACGCCGGCGCAACCTCTTGAGATTCTCAAAACTCCG
>VGSX01000488.1 GCA_016874895.1 Deltaproteobacteria bacterium | reverse complement strand
GCCCGGTACGTTATAGACGATGATGGGGATATTCGTGGCCGCGGCGATGGCCTGATAGTGTTGGAACAGCCCCTCCTGGGTGGGTTTATTGTAGTAAGGAGTAATCATCAACGCCGCCTCGGCGCCGGCGGCCTGGGCGTGTTTGGTGAGTTCCACGGCTTCCGCGGTGTTATTGGAGCCGGTGCCGGCAATGACCGGAACGCGTTTTTTCACCTGATCAATACAGGTCTCCACTACCCGCTTGTGTTCACTGTGGGACAGAGTGGCTGACTCCCCGGTGGTGCCGCAGGGGACGATGCCGTGGGTGCCGGCCTCAATCTGAAATTCAATGAGGGCCCGGTAGGCCTCCTCGTCTAACTGGCCATTCTTGAACGGGGTCACGATGGCGACGATGGCGCCCTGAATCATACCTTTTCCTCCTTACGTCAATTCATCCAGCCAGATATCACCCTGGAAGACCACGCTGGCGTCGCCTTCCAGGAACACGGACCTGAAATTGCCATCCTGATAATCAAAATAGATTTTTAGGGTCTCCCCGCTGCTGGGATGCACCTTTAGGGGGGAGGGCAGGGCCAGCACTTTGTGGAAAATGAGGGCGGCAGCCACCGCGCCGGTACCGCAGGCCAGGGTCTCCGCCTCAACGCCTCGCTCATAGGTGCGCACCTGGATTTCCTGGGGGCCGCTGACTTTGACAAAGTTAACGTTGGTCCCCGCCGGCTGAAAGAGGGGATGATACCGCACGGCCCGCCCCACTTCCGCCACAGGCGCCCCGGCCAGGTCATCCACGGGCAGCACCACGTGGGGCACCCCGGTATTGATAAAGTGCCCCGTCCAGACCTGGCCGCCCAGAGGAATGGCCAGATTAAGCTGCAGCCCGTGGGGTCGGCTCAGTTCCAGCTTAACCCGGCGGCCCAGCACTTCCGCCTGGATGACCCCAGCCAGGGTTTCAAAGGCCATTTTTTCCCGGGCGACGCCGTTTAAAAAGGCAAAACGAGCGGCGCAGCGGCCGCCGTTGCCGCACATTTCGGCTTCGGAGCCGTCGGCATTGAAGAAGCGCCAGCGGAAATCCACTTCGGCCGAAGTCTCGATGAAGATGAGGCCGTCGGCGCCCACCCCGAATTTGGGGGCGCAGATTTTTTTTACCAGGCCGGGCCGGTCCGCTTCGGCCACCAGGGGGCGGCGGTGGTCAATGAGGACAAAATCATTGCCGCTGCCCTGCATTTTCCAGAAGGGAAGACGATTTTCCATATTATTAGGTAAAACAGCTAATTATTAGTCAGCCTGTAAAAAGTCCGGCACCCTTTCTCCCCGGATCAGATCTCCGTAGGATTCTCGTTCCCTGATAACATAAAACTCATTTTTATGCACCAAAATTTCCGGAATCCGGGGCCGGGAATTATAGTTGGAGCTCATGGTGAAACCGTAGGCCCCGGCGCTCATCACCGCCACCAGTTCCCCGGGTTCGAAGGCCGGCATCATCCGGTCCTTGGCCAGAAAATCCCCGGATTCG
>VGSX01000487.1 GCA_016874895.1 Deltaproteobacteria bacterium | reverse complement strand
CCCTCAGATCGGCATCGACTACGCCAACACCAGGCACATCATCATGTACGGCCGCAATATCTTCGAATCCCTGGAAATCAAGGCCATTAACAATTTAATGAAGGCTTTGGCCAAGGGGGCCAAGATGACCTACATCGACCCCCGCTTCAGCATTACGGCCTCCAAGGCGCAGCGTTACTGGATGATCCGCCCCGGCAGCGACCTGGCCCTCAATTACGCCTTGATACACGTTATCTTGCAAGAAGACCTCTATGACAAGGCCTTTGCGGTGCGCTGGATCAAGGATCACCGCCAGGAACTGGGAGACCTGCAGAAATTTGTCGAACCTTACACCCCGGAGTGGGCCGAACCGGAAACCGGCATTCCCGCCGGGGAAATCGTCGCCCTGGCCCGGGAAGTGGCGGCGGACAAACCCTCCGTGGTTTTTCACTACGGCTATCGCGGGGCCCATCACCCTAACGAGATTTACCTGCGGCGCTCCATTATTATCTTGAACGCCCTGATGGGCAGCCTGGAGGCGCCGGGGGGGCTGTTTTTCAAAAAGGGCCTCAAGGCCGCGGGCCGCAGCGACATCGGCAAATATGTGGATCAGGAGTTTCCCAAGATCACTGTGCCGCGTTTCGACGGCAGCGGCGGGGCCAAGTTCCCCATTGCAGATTCATCCCATGGCAATCCCCAGATGCTGGCCCATGCCATCGACAAAGAGGACCCGTACCCCCTCAAGGCCCTCATCGCCAACCGTTTCGAACCCCTGGGTTCCATTCCGGACAAAGAGGGCGTGCGCCGAGCCCTGGATAAACTGGACCTCATCGTGGCCATCGAGATTAATTTCAGCGAGATCGCCTGGTATGCCGATGTCATTCTGCCCGAGTCTACTTATCTGGAGCGGGGTGACTCCATTCAGCCGGTGTCCGGGCTGAAGCCGCAGTTATATATCAGGAAACCTGCGGTATCGCCGCGCTATGATACCAAACCCGGCTGGTGGATTATCAAGGAACTGGGGAAACGCCTGGACCTGGGCCATTATTTTCCCTTTGAGACCATCGAGGATATCTGGAATTTTCAGCTTCAAAAGGTAGGCATCAAACTCGAGGATTTTGATAAAAAAGGCTTCGTTACCCTGGTGGAGGACGCCATCTGGTGGGACCGGGAAAAGGGCATCCAATTCAAGACCCCGTCGGGGAAATTCGAATTTACCAGTTTTCTTATGGAAAATGCGGGCTTTCCCTCCTTTGTGCCCTATGCCCCGGTTCCGGCTCCCCCGGAAGGGCATTTCCGCCTCCTGGTGGGCCGCACCGCGGCGCACACCCATGTGTCCACCCAGAATAACCCGTACCTGAACGAACTGGTGCCGGAAAACGAGCTCTGGATCAATACCACGGCGGCCAAAAGCCTGGGAATCACGTCCGGGTCTAAGGTGCAGGTCACCTCACCGGTGGGCGTGGCCACCCTTAAGGCCAAAGTAACGGATTTCATCCATCCCGAGGCCGTCTTCATGCTGCACGGCTTC
>VGSX01000486.1 GCA_016874895.1 Deltaproteobacteria bacterium | reverse complement strand
GAGCTGACCGCCGTACGCTTACGCTCAGTTAATTTAATTTCTTGCTGATTAAGTGATTGTTAGCGCAGGCTAAAGCCTGCGGCTACCAATGAATTTCCCCAACAATCGCTCAATTTAGGTCTTTAAATGTGAAGCATGAGCTGACCGCCGTACGCTTACGCTCAGTTAATTTAATTTCTTGCTGATTAAGTTAACCGACTCTTATTATACCACATTACTGCCGCCGGGTATACCATCCGGCTTTCTGGTCCCCATTACACGCCATTAGAAGTGACGCTTCGAGAGCGTCTAAGCAAAGATATCTCGCCTGGCCTGGTGTCTCCAAAGAAAGAATTCGAAAGATTTTTGAGGCTTCTACTTCAGGTTGCCCGTGAAAGGGAATGGGCAGGGGGCCGGAGTTTGGGAAGCTGAGCAGTACAGGCCGGACGCCGGGTCCGGCCTGAAAGATTACTGGCCGCAGCTGGGACCGCAGTCCGAGGGTTCGGAGCCGCAGCCGCAGGCGCACCCCGCCGCTTGGGTGGGCTGGTCTGTTACCCCCACCAGGGTGAGTTGAAAGTTGAGTTTTTCACCGGCCAGTGGATGATTGAAATCAACGGTGAAGTTATCGGCCTCAAGAGCCAGGACCTTGCCGGGCACCGGCCCCTGGGGGCTGTCAAACCAGACGTTCTGACCGGATTCCACCTTATCCTCCCCCAGCATGGTGGTGGGAAATTCCCGGATAAGACTCTCCTGGCGGTTGCCATAAGCATCATCCGGGGAAAGACTGATACTCTTTTCCTCGTTCAGGGCCATACCCTTCACCGCCTGCTCAAAACCGGGAATGACACTGCGGTTGCCCAATTGAAATTCCAGGGGTTGCCGCTCCCGGCTGTCGTCAAAAACCGTGCCATCATCCAAAGTGCCGACGTAATGCACCTGAACATACTTGCCATCTTTTATTTCCGGCATTATCCTCTCCTTAAGTATCGGCCACGCACCTTCTAAAAATAACCAGGAGGAACCGCCGCCAGACTGTCCCTCCCAGGAATAGTTTACGGGCTGGGCTGTAATTTTTCTTACTATAAACACCATGGCGGATAAAGTCAAACGTTGGAGCCCGGAGGCATATCATTTTGAACATTATTTTGCCGTTAGCAATCGGGCGGTTATTCGATATAATGTCACCCAAGGGCGTAACTCTGCCTTACCATCTGCCAGAGACGCGAGGCTCCCATGAAAAAGATCGAAGCCATCATTCAACCCTTTAAGCTGGAACCCGTCAAAGACGCCCTGCACCAGCTGGGCATCCAGGGCATGACCGTCACCGAGGTGAAGGGGTTCGGCCAGCAGAAGGGCATGCGAGAGGTTTACCGGGGCATGGAATACCAGGTGGACTTTATCCCCAAGGTGAAAATCGAAATTATCGCCTCGGATGACAAGGTCCCTGAGATCCTCCAGACCATCATGGCCAAGGCCCGCACCGGACGCATCGGCGACGGCAAAATCTTCGTCTATCCGGTGGCCGAAGTCATCCG
>VGSX01000485.1 GCA_016874895.1 Deltaproteobacteria bacterium | reverse complement strand
AGCTGCCGTGGAACCGGCCGGCGAAGCCGTCTTGGTCCTGGGCCTGGCGCACGAACTCCATGAGGATTTCCCCCGCGTGGTTCATGGCGGCCTCGGCCATCTTGCAGGTCGTCTTGGCCTCCTGGTACTCATCCACCGCCTGCTTCACTTCCGGCGTGGCCTCCAGGGTGGGCATAGTAGGCTTCTTGCCCTTGGCTTTCGGCTCATTAGACTTGGCCTGCTGCAACGCCTCCCCGAAGGTCAATCCCTGCTGTTTCTTCACCTGTTTCAGCGCCACTACTGCCATGTTCCGGTCCTCCCTATCATTGGATTTATTCAGGTTCTTAGCCTTCAAGGCGAGGCAGGGACCGTGGCCCCCGCCCCGCCCCCAGGGTTAAGCCCCGGCTCGCTGCTCCACACCCTTCATAATCTGGCTCACCCGGGAGGCCGTCACCCCCATCAGCCCCGCGATCTCCACCTGCTGGCAGCCCTGGAGATAGAGGGATAATATTTCCCTATCCCGTTCCGGCCATGCCCTGGCCCTATCCTTCAGCAGCCCCACCTCCAACCGCCTGAACAAGTCAATGGTGGGATCGAAGGACGACTCACTGGCCAGGTCCTCCAGCGGCCCCATGTGGAACCGGGCATGGTCCTTCCGGGAAAACCAGCCCCACTCCCTGGCCCCGTCCCACATGGCCCCCAGCACCCGGTGACGCATATAGGTTTTAAACGGCACTCCCCTCGCTTTCTCGTACCGCTTCAGAGCATCGGCCAGCCCCAGGCAGCCGTAGCCGAACAAATCATCCACCGGCATCTTCACCGTCTTGGCCAGGGAAAAGGCCATCGCCTTCACCGTGGGAAGGAACTCCTCCACGTCAATAGCTCCCACCTTCTTCCTGGGCTTGCTCAACCCCAAGGCCCGCCGCACCGCCGGTGTCATCATCTCCTTGCCCATCAGCACGCCTCCCGCCAAATGACCCAGGCATAAAACCCCCACCGCCCAGGAATGAGGTTAAGGCCGAACCCGAAGCCGTCCGCCCACTTCCTGCCGTAAACCAGCTTCCGTCCCCTGGTCCTGATCAACCCAATCGTCACGCTCATCTCTGGCCCCCTGGTTTTTGATTTCCCTGCCTCTTGCCCCTTAACTTAATACACTGTAGTGAGGCTGTCAAGGGGTCACTCCATCATTTTTTTAAATTGACCGATATTTTCATATGGGGTACTATCTCTCTACGCATATGAAGCAATTAGTTAACTATCTAAATATACATAGATAATTTTGAGGGAATATCGTAACTACTTGATATTTCATCATATTCAAGTGTCCAGGGGTAAACCCAGATGACCGACGATAACGATCTCCGTCACGCCCTGCAGGATTTCAAGGAAGTGGGGAAAACCAAGAGGAAGAAGAAGGGAAAGCGGGATTTGGCTTTGGTCTCAAGCGAGGCAGTGAGCCAGCCGGTCGAGGCCCCACCGCCCACCGTGGAAGCGCAGCCTGTCCCGGACACTCCGCCCAAGAACAAGGGTGGAAGGCCCAAAAAATCGGAAAAAACCGAGGAAATTGACGAGAAAACCCTGAAAGAACTTCAGGGTTCCCT
>VGSX01000484.1 GCA_016874895.1 Deltaproteobacteria bacterium | reverse complement strand
TAAAATCCCCCCTGCCCCCCCCTTATAAAACTATGCCTTACCCACAAGTTTATAAAAGGTGGCCAAGCACAGCTTGGCGGGGTATCTGGTTCCCAAGTGCAACTTGGGAACCAGGATGAAACAGGATCTGCCCTTGGCGGTTTCGGCCATTCTCGACGGGCTGCTCTCGGCGGTGTTGGCCGGGCTTATCGGTTCGGCGGTACGGTGAAGTCCAGATCCTCTGGGGCGTTGACCTGGCCCTGGAGGAGGGTAAACTCACCACCCTGGTGGGTTCCAACGGCGTGGGCAAGACCACCCTGCTACGCACCATCATGGGCCTGTTGCGCCCTATTCAGGGGTCGGTTACCTTTGCCGGCCAGGACGTCACCCGCCTGTCGCCCCATGCCCGGGCCAACCTGGGCCTGGTCCTGGTGCCCGAAGGCCGCCAGCTCTTCACTGACATGACGGTTTACGAGAACCTGGAAATGGGGGCTTTCTCCAAACGGGCGCATGGCTCTCTCAAACATAATCTGGACCGCGTCTTCGAACTCTTCCCCCGCCTCAAGGAACGTCAGCAGCAAAAGGCCGGCACCCTCAGCGGCGGCGAACAGCAGATGGTGGCCGTGGCCCGGGGCCTCATGGCCGACCCCCAGATCCTGATCCTGGACGAGCTTTCCCTGGGGCTCTCCCCCCTGCTGGCCCTTAACCTCTTTGAATCCCTCCTCACCCTGAAAAAATCCGGCCTGACCATGCTCCTGGTGGAGCAGAACGTCCAGATGGCCCTGGCCGTCAGCGATTACGGCTACGTCCTGGCCGAAGGCAAGGTCCAGCTCCAGGGCGAAGCCCAGGCGCTCCTTAAAAATAAAGACGTGCAGCGCACCTATCTGGGGCTCTAACCCCCTGTTTGAAATAACAAAAGGCGGGACGCGGCACTTTCAGGAAACGCTCGGCTTACCCGGATTGGCAGGCGGGGCAGAAGAAGGTGCTGCGCCCGGCCATGACCAGGCGGGCGATGGGGGTGCCGCAGATGGGGCAGGGTTCCCCGGCCCGGCCGTACACCCGGAGCTGGACGGCGAAAAGCCCCGACTGACCCTCGCAGTCCGCGAAGGTGGCGATGGTGGTGCCCCCGGCCCGGATGGCCCGGCGCAGGATGCGGCGCAGGGACTGGAGCACTTTTCCCCAGCCCTTCAGGCTAACCTGCCCCACGGGTGTCTGGGGGTGCATGCCGGCGGCAAACAGGGTTTCCGCGGCATAAATATTGCCGATGCCGGCCACGAGACGGCCGTCCAGGAGTAAGTTTTTGATGGGCCGGTGCCGTCCGGCCGTTCTGGCGGCCAGCCATTCCGGGGTCAGCCGCCGGGAAAAGGGCTCCAGGCCCACCTGCGCCAGGGCCGGCGGGGTGACCCCGGCGGGATAGAGCAGAACCTGGCCGAAGCGGCGCACATCCTGGTAGAGCAGCTTGTGGCCGCTCTGGCAGTGAAACACGAAGTGCACATGGGGCAACGGAGGGCAATGGTCGGTCTGGAAAAACAGGCGGCCGGTCATGCCCAGGTGTATGAGCAATGTCTGTCCCCGGTCCAGGCGCAGCAGGAGATATTTCCCCCGGCGGGCCAATCGGGT
>VGSX01000483.1 GCA_016874895.1 Deltaproteobacteria bacterium | reverse complement strand
AGGGGAATGATGACTCCCTCCCCCGGGTCCCGGCCCACCCGGTACCAGACCGCCAGATGATAGAGCAGGAGAAAGCCGCCGGCCAAGGGGCCCGGATAAGCAATTATCAGGTCCTGGATAAAATCAGAGGTCCTCTCTCCTCGGGAGGGCTCCCGGACCAGACCCTTGGGCCAGGCCACGGCGATGGTCAGACCCTCCCGGGGTGCCAGACCCCTGGTGGTGGTGAAAAAGATGTTCCCCGGGGCATCCTGTTTAACCCGGAAGTCCTGGCCCCTGGCGCCATAGGGGCCGGTATAGGCGGCGTACTGCACCACCCCGGCCCCGGGGGGCAGTTGCACCAGGGCGCTGGCCGCGTCGATGGAGAAGGTCCAACCCGTGCCGGTAACATTCCAGTAAAGCTCATCAAAATCTTGGAAGAATCCCACCTGCCGGGTGGTCCGATAGGTGATGGTATAGGTGTACTGCCCCGGCGACAAAAAAACGTTCTGCTGGCCGATGAATATCTTGACGCCGTTGGCCACGGTCTGGGTGTGATAGGACTCGATCCGGCCGTCCCGGCGGATCTCGACAATCTCGAATCCCACCCGGACGATGCGCCCGTGCCTGTTCGTATAGGTAGTGGGAAAGTCCCGGACGATGCCCCGTCTGATTTCATTTCCGGTGCTTATGACCGTGATGTTCTCGGTGACCGTCAGGGTAGCATCGGGGTGTACCGTAATCAGGCTGTTGAAGGACAGGATGCGTTCTGAGGCAGCGGCAGCCGGCCAAGGGCTCCAGACCAGGCCGCAGCCCAGCAGCACCGCAAGAAAAATGCCCAGAAGGCTCCGGCTCTTTCTCATGGCCTTAATTTCCCGAAAAGCTTACCCTGGGGACCTCCCTGTCTCCAGGGGCGGCTATTTCAAAGTATTCCGCCGGCGGGAAGGCGAAATAGCGGGCGATGAGATTGCTGGGGAAGGAGCCGATGAGGATATTGAGATTGCGGGCCGCGCCGTTGTAATACCGCCGGGCCAGGTTCAGTTGTTCTTCAATGTCTGCCAAAGACCGCTGCAGGTCCAGGAAGTTCTGGGAGGCCTTGAGATCGGGGTAATTTTCGGCCACGGCCAGGAGATTACCCAGGACCGCGCCCAGCATTCCCTCGGCCCGGCCTTTTTCCTCCGGGGTGGTGGCCTTGAGACTCTGGGCCCTCAGTTCGGTGACCCGCTCCAGGACCCGCTGCTCGTGGCCCATGTAGCCCTTGACCATCTCCACCAGGTTGGGGATGAGATCGGCCCGGCGTTTAAGCTGCACCTCGATACCGCTCCAGCCCTCCTGCACGAGGTTCTGGTTCTTCACTAATCTGTTATAAATTACTACGCCGCTCCCCAGGAGCAGAACCGCCAAGCCCAGGAGAATAAAAAAACCCACCATGCCTGCCGCCTTTCAGCCCGTTGCCATTTTATCCCGGATAATGATTAAGTCTGAATTATAACACATACCATAGTATTTTTTAGAAAGGTTGTAAACGATAACGTGTAAGCGTTCAGCGGTCAGCTTACAGCCGTCAGCTGATGCTTTAACTTCAAATAATTATTCCCCGGTGGCAGGTCGCTGGTTTCTCGCTT
>VGSX01000482.1 GCA_016874895.1 Deltaproteobacteria bacterium | reverse complement strand
AATCAAGGATAGTTAGAGATTGTGAACAAGTGTGGCGTGTGCCTACGGCTTGGCAGGGGTCGGAGACACTTCTAAAACAAGTTTGGGCGAAGGAATCTCCAGGGTTTTGAGGATTTTCAGGAGGTCGGGGCGGAGTTCATTGCGTTGCCAGAAGGTCTGATGTGAGGTCTGAAACTCGCTCGCCTGCAGGGTGCTCAGGAGGTTTTTGATGGCGGACCAGGGTTTTTGGCAGGTCATCTCCGCCACCCGCTCCAGCAGCAGGGCGAAGACGCAGATTTTGATATGCGCCTCGATGCGATGCGGCAGCCAGTGATGCATGGGCGAAAGCTTGATCTGGGTGGACTTCAAGGTCCGGAAACAGCGTTCGATGACCAACAGGCCCTTATAGCCCCGGGCCGCATCCTCCAGGCTGATGGTGTCGTCATTGGTGATCAGCACCCATTTGCCATCGGCTTTTTGGGCCTCCCGGACGGCCTGGCGATTTAGCTGGAGACCGCCATGATCATCGATGGCGAGATAACGTTGGTAGCGCCCGGAGGCCAGGAGATTAATAGCCCAGCGCGCCGTCGCCCGGTTAGCGGTATGTTTGCCCAACTCTGCTTCCAGGTCCTGGATGACCTGCTGCCGGTGCCGGCGTTGGCGTTTCGCTTCCAGAGGGTTGAAGCACAGGATATAGCGCCGCCGGCGTTCGCCACCGCCCACGATGACCTCTTTGGCATACAAATTATCGGCGATCTTCTGATAACGCCCGCCCCGGGTGAGGACTTCGGCCTTGACCTCGGTGACGCTCCCCAGCCGCACCGCCAGGAGGTATTTGCCACAGGCCTTGGCCAGCAGTTGCCGATTGTCCTGGGAGTTCATCCCGGCGTCGGCCACAAAGAGGGCCCGGCCCAGTTGCCAGCCCCGGAGGTCCGCCTTGACTTTTGCCACCGTCTTGACATCGGTGGTATTGCCGGGAAAGACCCAGCTGCGCACCGGCAAGCCCTCCCGGGTGACGGCCAGGGCCACCACCACCTGGGGCGCCCAGGCGCCGTTCTTCGGACGACCGAAGTAGCGCAGGCCTTGACCCTCCTCGTCCTCTGCATCAATGGCAAAGGCGGCGGTGGTGGTGTCGTAGAAGATCAGATCCACCTCCAGGTTAAAGAGGTGGGCGGTGCGGAAAAACACAGCTTTTTCCACCTGTTCCGCCTGGCCGTGCAGGAAGTCCATGGCCTCGTACATCTGGGCTAGCTTGAGGCCCCGGCAGGAGGGCAGATAGACCCGGGACAACCAGCGGTCCCAGACCCCCAACTTGGACTCCGGCTCACAGAGGCGATTGGCGGTCATGGCCAACAGCGCCCGCTCAAAAGGGACGCGGCCTGGCTGCCGGGCCAGGGCCTGCCGCAAGGTGGGGCCCAGGCCCAACCTTTCCCATAAGGCCTCAATGGCCCAGACCGCCCCCAGGTCCAGGGTGCGGAGGAGCTTCAGGTCGGAGGGGAGGCGGGAGACTTCCGGAGCACTGGCGGCGGTCGCCCCGCTCTCAGGGAATTCGAGGCCGCAGACCCGGGCGATGGAGTGGCACAGACGCACCAGACTTTGCCGGTCCAGTTGATCGGCCCGGCCGAAATTATGGATGATCCGGGCCACCGGTTT
>VGSX01000481.1 GCA_016874895.1 Deltaproteobacteria bacterium | reverse complement strand
CAGGGTTGAACCCGGCGAGCGCCGGGCCGCGGCGCCATTATTATAGCCCTGATCCCTGGCGTCGTAGTGGAAAGAGCCCACCAGGGCCGCTACTTCCAGGGTCCGGTTATGGATGATGACCGCCGCGGCCTGGGAAACGCCTCCCTGGCTCAGACGATTACGGTGAGAGAGAACAATGGCCTGGGCCCGCCGCTGCAGGTCCAGGTCCAGGGTGGTGCGGAGAACGCCCGAGGCTTCGGAACCGGCCGCGGCCAGGACCAGGTCGACGAAATGCGGGGCCTCAAAGGGAAAGAGGCCGCCGGACCCGCTTCGCCGCCGGGGGATGCCGTCCTGACGGGCCGCAAGAAAATCCTGACGGCTGATAAAACCGAGGTGAACCATCCGGTCCAGGACCCAGTCCCGGCGGTGCAGGAGACGTTGGCGGTTGGGTCCGTGAGGACTTAAGGTGCCGGGGGCTTTGGCCAGGGCCGCCAGGACGGCAGCCTCAGACACGGTCAACTGATCGGCTTCCTTGACGAAATAAGCCCGGGCAGCGGTTTCCACGCCCACAAGATTGCCCCCCAACGGCACCAGGTTCAAATAGCGGCGGAGTATCTCGTCTTTGCTGAGTTCGGCCTCGATCCGCAGACTTCGCCCCATCTCCAGCAGTTTGTGGTAACAGGTGCGGGGCGCCGGATAAGCCAGGCGGGCGAGCTGCTGGGTGATGGTGGAGGCCCCGGAGACCACCTTACCGGCTTTAAGATTACTCCAGGCAGCCCGGACCACGGCGGTAAGATCAATGCCCCGGTGCTGCCGGAAGCGGCCGTCTTCCGCAGCCAGAAAAGCGGCGACAACCCTCTCCGGGAGGGGACCCGGCGGTAGCAGGATCACCCGTCGGCCCCGGTCATCCGGACTCAGCCGCAGGGTGCGGTCCTGGCGATCCAGCACCAGGGGGCCAGGTTTCGGGCTCAGAGCACTGAGCTCGACGCGGGTGGCCCTTTCGAAATACCGCCCCAGGCCCAGCAGGGCCAGACAGGCAAAGGCCCCTAACACCCATGGCCACCATCGTTTAAAAAGGGAAGCGCTCATGGCAGTGCACCCTGATCGCGAGATGCGAGATTAACCAATAATTCCCCTCACCCTGACCTGCTTACCCCAAAAAGGCCACTGGGGGGAAGAGCAAGCTCCTTTAATTTTGTTTAAGTACTTTATATCATAATAACGTGTCAGAGCATAAAACAGCATGGATTTTATGGCGTTAAAAAGGTAAAATACAGCAGTCGCGTTATATGGCAGCCTCAAGCCGGCGCGATCGCAAAAATCCCGGAGGTTCCAGGCCTATGGCAAAAGTCGGTGTCTATTATCACCCGTCATTTAGTCGTAAGAGTTATCTGACCGTGGGCAACCGCCTGCGGGATTTCCCCGAAGCCCTGGAGGAGTTGCTGGCCAACCCCGATATTCACATGTTTGAGTGTCCCAGGGCCTCGGAAGCTTTGATTTTAAAGGTCCACGCCCCGGAAATGATCCAGGGGGTGGCCCGGGACCGGATGTGTTCCACCGCCTATGAATCGGTGGGGGGGGTAGTGGCGGCCATGGAGGCCCTGGCCAGGGGGGAAATGACCCGGGCCTTTTGTTTTATCGGGGCCGGGGGCCATCATGCCGGTTATGGGTACTTC
>VGSX01000480.1 GCA_016874895.1 Deltaproteobacteria bacterium | reverse complement strand
GGCGGAGGATTGTATTTTTTTCTGCAAATGATTGAACTGTTACCCCCCGGCATGCTCGTCCAGCCAGGCCGCAATCAGGGCCCCGGGCACCGCCGGATACACCACCGCATCCCCCAGGCGGCGCAGGAGGATGAACACGAGCCTCTCCCCCTGTTTCTTCTTGTCCACCTTCAGGGCCCGGAGAATTTCATCTTTGGGCAGAGGCGGGGGCTGGGTTGGCAAGCCCATCGAGGCCAGCAACTCCCGCCCCCGATGCGCTTCCTCGGGGCTCAACCCCGTTAATGTCACGGAAAAATCCAGGGCCGCGGCCATGCCCACGGCCACCGCCTCTCCGTGCTTCAGCCGGAAACGGGAGGCCTTTTCCAGGGCGTGCCCCAGGGTGTGGCCGAAATTCAGGACCCGCCGCAGGTCTCCTTCCTGTTCGTCCGCGGCCACGACCTCGGCCTTGATGGCTGCGGCCCGGGCGATGATCTCGGTGAGCAGGTCCCGATTTTTTAAGCCCGGGTCCCGTAAGAGCCGGCGGCCCGGCCCGGCCAGCAGTTCCAGGAGGCCGGCATCCCGGATGAACCCGGTTTTCACCACTTCGGCCAGGCCGTTGCGCCTCTCCCGGGCCGGCAGGGTGAGGAGGAACTCCGGATCGATGACCACCAGGCGGGGCTGGTGAAAGGCCCCCACCAGGTTTTTCCCCGCCGGGATATTAATGGCCGTCTTGCCGCCGATGGCCGCGTCCACCATGGCCAGCAGGGTGGTGGGCACCTGGACCACCGGGAGGCCCCGCATGAACACCGCGGCCAGAAAGCCGGTGAGGTCCCCCACCACGCCGCCGCCCAGGGCCATTAGAGCGCTGCCCCGGTCCGCCCCCTGGTCCAATAATATCCGGATCAGGCGGGCCAGGACCGGCCAGGACTTGCTCCCCTCGCCCCGGGGCACGGTGAGCAGGGCGGCCTGAAAACCCTGCTGCCGGAGCTGCTCCGCCACCTCCTGGCCGTAGAGGCGGCCCACCCGCACGTCGCTCACCAGCCACAGACGCCGGCCCGGCAGGACCTGGGCCAGGAGCTCCCCCAGATGATGCCGCAAACCCGGCTCCACCACAATCCGGTAGGACCGGTCCCGGCCGGGAAGGGGAACCACGATGCTCCTCATGACCACTGCCCCGGCCGCAGGGTGGCCAGATCCTGCATCAGGGCGGCGAACTGGTCCGGGTAGAGGGACTGGGGGCCGTCGGAGAGGGCGTGGGCCGGGTCGTGATGTACCTCGATCATGAGGCCGTCGGCCCCCACCGCCACGGCCCCCCGGGCCAGGGGGGCCACCAGCAGGCGCCGGCCGGCCGCGTGGCTCGGGTCCGCCACGATGGGCAGGTGGCTCTCCCGTTTGACGTAGGGGATGGCCGCCAGGTCCAGGGTGTTGCGGGCGTGGCTGCCGATGCCCCGGACGCCCCGTTCGCAGAGGATCACCCGGGAATTGCCCTCGGACAGGATATACTCCGCGGCCATGAAAAATTCTTCCAGGGTGGCGGACAGGCCCCGCTTCAGGAGCACGGGCTTCCTGGCCTGCCCGGCCCGGCGCAGCAGGGAAAAATTCTGCATGTTCCGGGCCCCGATCTGGATGAGGTCGGTATACTCCTCCACCAGGTCCAGGGAATGGTGGTCGATGGCCA
>VGSX01000479.1 GCA_016874895.1 Deltaproteobacteria bacterium | reverse complement strand
AGCCGTCCTCCAACCGCTGCTCCACCTCCCGGACTTCCGGCTCGGGAAGCCTGGGCTTTACCCGCCGCTGCCGGTATATCCAGGCCCGGGGGCAATACACGAACTCCTTGAGATCGTGCGCCTTGATGAACGATTTTCTCTTTTTGGGCAACATCAGACACCTCTCCTAGGATTCCACCTTGATTTTGCGGCCCAGATACCGGATGAGCCGCCTGACGCAGACCGGCGCCAAAAACAATCCGGCCAACCAGACCTGCACCGCGAAAAATTCCAACGCCCTGAAAGGATTGTCCAAAACCCCCGGGCCGCCAGGGGCGCCAGCACAGCCCAGATCAGGGCCAGCAGGAGACAGGGGCCGGCGCTCGGGGCCCGACTGAGGCACCAGGCCAGCCAGCCGTAGTACGCTGATGACAATAGGATTGCTGCTACGTAGATGATTTTCCACACGGCTTGTCCCTCAACCCGCCCTCCGGCCACAAGGGCCGGGGGCAGGACGATCCCTAATTAGATTTTATGAGGCCAATCGTTAGAGCTGCCATCGGAATAACCCTTGTTGTACTCCCTCTTCTTTACCGTCTGCATGTGATTGTAGTAATCCGAGGACGACGCGATTCCCGCAGCGATGCGCCGCTCTACCTCAGCCTCACGCCAGGCCTCAAGCTCATAAAATGTCTTGTTGGCTTTCCAGCAGTTAATTGCCGGCCAGATAAAAACGAAAATTAAGATGAACACTATTATCCTGGCACCTATCACCCTAGGCCAAGAAGAAGGTTCTGCATTGATCACGTAAAAACAGATGAAAGTGTATGCCGCAAACGCCGCAATCACCTTCAAAGGCCACTGCCAGTACCGCTTTATGAGGTGCTGCTTCCAGGCCTCCCCGTCCCTCCCGTAAGCCATCATGATGACCGCGGTGTCGTCGATCCGCCGCAACGGGGCGCGGTAATAGAAAAATAGGATGACCGGCACAATAATGTAGTCGAAACTGAAATGCTCGCTCATAAACTGCTGCAACGCTTCCATTTCCCCCTCCTCCTCACATGATTCTCGCCTTTTTGCCCGGCGTCGCCTTCGGAGCCGGGCTGCCTTGCCAATAGAGATCTAATACCTTGGAGACATAGTTCTGGGTTTCTTCAAAAGGCGGCACGCCTCGATGTTTCTGCACGTTTCCAGGACCGGCGTTATAGGCCGCCAAGGCCATGGTTGTGTTGCCGAACTTTCCTAAATTCTCTCTCAAATACTTAGCGCCGCCCTCAATGTTCTGGGCCGGGTCCCAGGGGTCTTTGACACCCAGACCTTTAGCCGTTTCCGGCATAAGCTGCATGAGTCCAATGGCGCCTTTTTTCGATTCGGCCCGGGGATTGCCGCCGCTTTCAACCATCATGACCGCCCGGACCAGGTTGGGGTCAACCCCGTGCCGCCGGGAGCTTTCTTGGATCAGGGAATCCCAGCGGCCCACCGGCCCCATGCGGTTCACCTGCTGGTGCAGGTTCTTCAGTTCCTTTTGGGCGCCGCTGACGCGGCTGATATAGTTCTGTCCGGTGGCGCCGGAAGCCACGATCATATCCGCCTCCTGCCGGGCCATCCGGCTGCTGTCCTCCGGCGACGCCCCCAGCCGCTGCAATTCGGCGGCTCTCCCGGTGATGAACTCCTCTTTATGGGCGTCGAAGTTTTGCATGAAGCCGATCCCCAG
>VGSX01000478.1 GCA_016874895.1 Deltaproteobacteria bacterium | reverse complement strand
CCTTGGCGGCCACGTCGGCCAAGAACTCCGGCCGGGCCAGAATGTCCAGCACCGTGAGGGCCGCGGCAGTCACCACCGGCCCCCCGCCGAAGGTGCTGGCGTGGGTGCCGGGCACAAACCCCTGGGCCGCTTCCGCGGTGACCAACAGAGCGCCGATGGGCAGGCCGTTGGCCAGGGCCTTGGCCAAGGTGATGATATCCGGCTTAAAATCGAAATGTTCGTAGGCGAAGAGTTTCCCCGTGCGCCCCAGCCCCACCTGGATTTCATCCAACACCAAAAGCAGCTTATGCCGGTCGCAGAGCCGGCGCAGGCCCGGCAGGTAGTCCGGCGGGGGAATTATCACCCCGCCCTCGCCCTGGATGGGTTCCACCAGGATGGCGCAGGTCTGGGCATCGACGGCCTCTTCCATGGCGGCCAGATCGCCGAAGGGGACAAAGTGGAAGCCGGGGAGCAGGGGCTCAAACCCCTGCCAGAACTTTTCCTGGCCCGTGGCCGACAGGGTGGCCAGGGTGCGGCCGTGAAAGGAATTCTGGGCGCAGATGATCTTGAAGCGGCCAGGCCCGACTTTCTCCCGGCTATAGCGCCGGCAGAGCTTAATAGCCCCCTCGTTGGCCTCGGCGCCGCTGTTGCCGAAGAACACCCGGTCCGCAAAGCTTAAGCCCACCAGGCGTTCGGCCAGCCTGATCTGGGGAATGGTGTGGTACAGGTTGGAGACGTGCACCAGTTCCTGCATCTGTTCGGCCACCGCCGCGGCGATGCCGGGGTGGGCATGGCCCAGGTTGCACACGGCGATGCCGGCCAGAAAATCCAGGTATTCCTGGCCGTCCAGGTCCCAGAGGCGGGCGCCTTGCCCCCGCACCAGCACCAGGGGCTGGCGGGCATAGGTGTTCATGATGACCTGCCGACAATGGGTCATCCAGGCTTCGCAGGAGGAAGGATTTTCGCAAGTCACATTATTATCCATGGGTTTTCCATTCCCCTCCCATCAGATTATTTTTCCCGTAGGGGCAGGCCCCCGTGCCTGCCCTTGTAAGGTGAGGGGCTAAAGGGCGGGCACGGGGGCCCGCCCCTACGGGGTTTATTCAGGGCGGGCACGGGGGCCCGCCCCTACTTGACAATTTGGGTGCCGATGCCCTTGTCCGTAAAGATTTCCAGGAGCACGGAATGGGGCGTCCGGCCGTCGATGATGTGGGCCTTGGCCACCCCCGCGGAGAGGGCCTCCAGGCAGCAGTTGACCTTGGGAATCATGCCGCCGGTAATAATCTCCTGGTCCAGACCGTCCAGCACCTCCACCCGGGTCAGGGTGGATAAAATAGTGCCTTCGGGGTCAAGGACGCCGGGCACGTCGGTTAACAGGATCAGCTTGGCGGCCCGCAAGGCCCCGGCTATCTGGGAGGCCACCAGGTCGGCGTTGATATTATACGTTTCCCCGTCTCTTCCAACACCCACCGGGGCGATGACCGGGATGAAATTCCTGGCCTGCAGGGTCTCGATGACCTCTGTGTGGATGGCGGTAACTTCCCCCACCATGCCGATGTCGATGATCTCCGGGGGCTCTTCGTCTCCCCGGGGGCGGTAGAGGTGCATTTTCTGGGCCCGGATGAGCTGGCCGTCCTTGCCGGACAGACCCACGGCCCGGCCCCCGGCGGCATTGATAAGATTAACGATTTCCTTATTTACCTTGCCCACCAGGACCATCTCCACCACATTCATGGTCTCGCCATCAGTGACCC
>VGSX01000477.1 GCA_016874895.1 Deltaproteobacteria bacterium | reverse complement strand
GAGTGTCGACACTCCCCGCCTGAAGATTTATGCTTTTTGCCTGTCAGCATTTTTTGCCGGCATTGCCGGTGGCTTGTATGCCCATCTCCTGCAGTTCATCAACCCCCGGAGTTTTTCCATCCTCAAGTCTACAGACATGCTGGTGATGGTGTATTTGGGTGGCATCGGCTCTCTCACCGGGTCTATTCTGGGAGCTACCCTTTTTACCATCCTGATGGAGTTGCTGCGGCCCCTGGAATTGTGGCGCTGGGTGGTGGGTCCCCTCCTGTTGGTGCTGCTAATGATCTTCCGCCCCACAGGAATCATGGGTCTGAAGGAATCACGCTGGGTCAAACCCGCCTCAGAGCGTTTATGAGAAGGAATGTTGGGCGGCTTCCACCTTTTGCCAGGTGATCACCGTGGCTTTACTGCACATTAGCGACCTGTCCCATAGATTCGGGGGCCTCCAGGCCCTGGCCGATTTTTTCCTGACCCTCGAGGGCGGCAGTCTGGTGGGACTCATCGGTCCCAACGGGGCCGGAAAAACCACGGTCTTCAATCTGATTACCGGGGTATATCGCCCTACCACGGGACGGATTATGTTCGCCGGCCAGGAGATCACCGGTTGGCCCAGCCATCGGATCATGGCTGCCGGCCTGGGACGCACCTTTCAAAATATCCGATTGTTCAAGGACTTGAACGCCCTGGATAACATCCGCCTGGGCGCCTTTTCCCACTATGGGTATTCTTTTTTCCAGGCCCTCTGCCGGACGGCCTCGTTCCGCCGCCAGGAGCAACAGTTTACCAGTCGGGCGTTGGAAATGCTGGATCGCTTCGGCCTGAGGAAGTATGCCCAGACCCCGGCTCGGAACCTTCCCTATGGCGAGCAGCGTCGCCTGGAAATAGCCCGGGCTTTGATGAGCCGGCCCAGACTCTTGCTCCTGGATGAACCGGCGGCCGGCATGAACCAGGCGGAAACCGTTGCCCTCGTGAAGCTGCTGCGGGAACTCTGGCAGGAATTCCAGCTTACCATTCTCCTCATCGAGCACCACATGGGGGTGGTGCTGGACCTCTGTCAAAGGGTGCAGGTGCTGGATTTTGGGGCTACCATATTCGACGGCTCCCCTCAGGAGGCCCAGCAGCATCCCCAGGTCCTGGAGGCCTACTTGGGGAAAGACGGGGAAGAGTGAAATGTCTGTTATTCCATAGTTAAGATATTAGATGGTTGCATCCCAGACCGAACTTGGTATTATCCCCTTGGGAGTCGGGAGAATCGTTAGTCATCATGCTTCTGGAGATTAAAGACCTTTGGGTCTCCTATGATCATATTCAGGCGGTGCGGGGTGTATCCCTGGGAGTGGACCAGGGTGAGATCGTGGCCCTGATCGGGGCCAACGGCGCCGGCAAATCCACCATCCTGCGGGCTATTTCCGGCCTGCAGCCTGTGGCCCGGGGGGCCATCCGTTACGACGGCCGGGATCTGGGCCCGTGGTCGGCGCACCGCATTGCTCAGGCGGGAATCGCCCATGTGCCCGAGGGCCGGGGTATCTTCGGCACCCTGACGGTCCTGGAGAACCTGCGTCTGGCAGCCTATGGCCGGACCGACAACCAGCTTGACCGCGACGTGGACCGTGTCTTCAGCCTCTTCCCCCGCCTGGCCGAACGCCGCTCCCAATGGGGCAGCACCCTCTCCGGCGGCGAACAGCAGATGCTGGCGGTGGGCCGGGCCCTGATGCGCCGGGGCCGTCTCCTCCT
>VGSX01000476.1 GCA_016874895.1 Deltaproteobacteria bacterium | reverse complement strand
TTCCAGAGTTTTAACCTCATGCCCTTGTTGACCATCCTGGAGAATGTGGCCCTGCCCCAGATTTTGCGGGGGACGCCCTCCCACGAGGCCCTGCGCCGGGCCGGGGACTGGCTGGAGCGGGTCAATGTGGAGCACCGTCGGGACCATAAGCCCCACCAGGTTTCCGGGGGAGAGATGCAGCGGGCAGCCATTGCCCGGGCCCTGGTCAATCAGCCGGCCCTGCTTTTGGCGGACGAACCCACCGGCAATCTGGATTCCGTGCACGCGTCCCAGGTTTTGGAGTTATTTGCGCAGCTGCAGCGGCAGGAACGGCTGACAGTGGTCATGGTGACCCATGCCCTGGAGGCGGCCCAGTGCGCCGACCGGATCATCCGGATGCAGGACGGCAGGCTTATCCCATGAAAATGTGGATGCTGCGCCTGCCGTTCCGGCATCTCAAGGAGCACCCGGGCCGCAGTCTTTTGGGTATTTTCAGCATTGCTTTGGGCACTGCGGTCTATCTGAGCATTGCCCTGGCCTCCAGCAGCGCCCTGAAAAGTTTTCAGGCCGGGGTGGCTGCGGTGGCCGGCAAGGCGCAGCTGCGTTTGCAGAGCCCCGGGGCGACCTTAGATGAGGGTCTGTTCGCCCTGGTAAGGCAGCGGCCGGAGGTGCAGCACGCCGCCCCGGTGGTGGAAACCATGGTGGAAATCCGGGGGGAGGAGACGACGCCGGCCCTGTTGTTGGGCATCGACCCCTTTTCGGAGGGCCCCCTGCGGGACTACCGGTTTCTCACCGGTTCCGGCCTGGACCAGGAGTCTTTCCTCACTTTTTTAACCCGGCCGGATATGGTCATGCTCAGCGAGCCCCTGGCGGCCCGTTTGCACCTTGCCCCGGGAGATACTTTCACGGCGGCGGTGGGGTCCCTGGTGCGCCAGCTGACGGTGGCCGGGGTTTTTCGCACCCCCGGCAACCTCTACCCCCTGGACGGGGCCATCATGCTCATGGACATCGGCCCGGCCCAGGAGGTCTTGGAACGCGTCGGCCGGCTGGATTATATCGATCTCGTGGTTAAGGGGGATCTGCGGGAGGCCACCGAGGGGTTGCGGCAGATTCTTCCTCCGGGAGTGGAGGTGGCTTTACCGGGAGCCCAGGCGGAGTATATGGCCGGCCTCATGGCCGCCTACCGCCTCAACCTGTCGGTGCTCAGCGCCATTGCCCTGTTTGTGGGGATGTTTCTCATCTATCAGTCGGTGACCCTGTCGGTGGTGCGCCGGCGCCGGGAGATCGGTCTGCTTAGGACCCTGGGGATGACCCGGGGCCAGGTGATGCTGCTCTATTTTACCGAGGGCGCCTTAAGCGGGGCCGTGGGGGGGCTCCTGGGCCTATTTCTGGGAACGGCCCTGGCCCAGACGGCCCTAAGTATGGTGGCCCAGAATTTGACCTCCCTGTACCAGCCGGTGCCGGGCGGGGCTCTTTGGCTGGAAGGGCGGGTATTGGTTCAGGCCTGGGGCCTGGCCGTGGCTGCCACCCTGCTGGCCTCCTGGGTCCCAGCCCGGGAGGCGGCCCGCACCCAGGTCCGGGCGGTCTGGTATAAAGAGGAACTGGAGGAAAAACTAGAAACCTGGGCTAAATCCAGCTTTTTCCTGGGTCTCCTGGTCCTGGGGCTGGCCGGGGCCGGGGCCATGATCAAAGTTGAACACGGGGTTCCCTGGCCGGCCTTCCTGGCGGCCTTCCTGATTCTCCTGGGTTTCTCACTCTTTA
>VGSX01000475.1 GCA_016874895.1 Deltaproteobacteria bacterium | reverse complement strand
CCGCCCAAGACGATCAGGTCAGCCAGCGACACCTTCTTGCCGCCGGACTGGGCGCCGTTGAACTCCTTTTGGATGCCCTCGAGAGCCTTGAGGACCTTCGCCAGTTGGGCCGGCTGGTTGACTTGCCAATCCTTTTGGGGCGCCAGATGAAGGCGCGCCCCGTTGGCCCCGCCGCGTTTGTCGGAACCGCGGAACGTGGATGCCGACGCCCAGGCGGTGGAGACCAGTTCGGAGATCGACAGGCCCGAGGCCAGGATCTTGCCCTTGAGGGCGGCAATGTCCGCCGCGTCGATCAGCTCATGATCGACGGCGGGCACCGGGTCTTGCCAGATCAGTTCCTCCGCCGGGACCTCCGGGCCGAGATAGCGGGCGCGGGGGCCCATGTCGCGGTGGACCAGCTTGAACCAGGCCCGGGCGAAGGCGTCCGCGAATTCCTGGGGGTTCTCCAGGTAGCGCCGGGCGATGGGCTCGTAGATCGGGTCGAAGCGCAGGGAGAGGTCCGCCGTGGTCATCATCGGCCGGTGCTGCTGCGACGGGTCGTGCGCGTCAACCACCATGTCCTCTTCGGCCACGTCCTTGGCCAGCCACTGATGCGCGCCGGCCGGACTCTTGACCAGCTCCCACTCGTATTTGAACAGCACCTTTAGATAACCCATGTCCCATTTGGTGGGGTTCGGCTTCCAGGCGCCCTCGATGCCGCTGGTGATGGTATCGCCGCCTTTGCCGGTGCCGAAGCTGCTCTTCCAGCCGAGGCCCTGTTCCTCAATGGGGGCCGCTTCGGGCTCAGGCCCCACATGGGACGCCGGGCCGGCGCCGTGACATTTGCCGAAGGTGTGCCCGCCGGCCACGAGGGCCACGGTCTCTTCGTCGTTCATCCCCATGCGCCCGAAGGTGGTTCGAACATCACGGCCGGAGGCGACCGGATCCGGGTTGCCGTCCGGCCCTTCCGGGTTCACGTAGATCAGGCCCATCTGCACCGCGGCCAGGGGATTCTCCAACTCACGGTCGCCGGAGTAGCGCTGGTCGCCCAGCCACTCGGTCTCGGCCCCCCAGTAGATGTCCTCTTGCGGCTCCCAGACGTCCGCCCGCCCCCCGCCGAAGCCGAAGGTCTTGAAACCCATGGACTCCAGGGCGCAGTTGCCGGCGAGGATCATGAGATCGGCCCAGGAGATCTTCCTGCCATACTTCTGCTTGATGGGCCAGAGCAGCCGGCGGGCCTTGTCCAGGTTCACATTGTCGGGCCAGCTGTTGACGGGGGCAAAGCGCTGGAGGCCGGCTCCCGCGCCCCCGCGGCCGTCGCCGATGCGGTAGGTGCCGGCGAGGTGCCACGCCATCCGGATGAAAAGCCCCCCGTAGTGACCATAATCAGCCGGCCACCAGTCCTGGGAGCCGGTCATCAGGGCATAGAGGTCCTTTTTCACGGCCGCCAGGTCGAGTTTCTTGAATTCCTCCGCGTAGTTGAACTCCTGGCCCATAGGATTGCTCAAGGGAGAGTTCTGGTGCAGTATCTTTAGGTTCAACTGGTTGGGCCACCAGTCCCGGATCGACCTGCCACCCCGGACGGCGGACCCCATTACCGGGCGCTTCTTGGTATCATTCATAAAGGTTCCACCTTTCGTTGTCTGATGCTATGCACCGTGCTGCTATGGATACAGTGCTCTCCGCTTTGTGGTTTAAAGTGGTTCACCAAAAAAGTAATTATTGTTTTTGCTTAGTCAAGCTGTAATCAATATGGTGCACCACGCCTTGGGATTTT
>VGSX01000474.1 GCA_016874895.1 Deltaproteobacteria bacterium | reverse complement strand
TTAACGTCGGGGACCGTTTCACCGAGAGGACCTATGATAACCTGAAGAGCCTGCATCTCGACTATCTCCTGAATCATGGCTATCCCCACGCCGATGTCCAGGGCCGGGTCTATCTTGATGATAAACTCAATACCGCGGCCATCGTTCTTACCATCGACCCCGGCCCCCTGTCTTACTTCGGCCAGACCAGGATTGAGGGCCACCGGGACACTCCCGACTACCTCATCCGGCGCCAGTTGGCCTATAAAGAGAATGAACTCTTTGATTTTCGCAAGGTCTACCAGAGCCAGAGGAATTTGTACAAGCTGGATCTGTTCAGCAGCGTGGCCATCAGCCCCGAGGAAATCCCCGCCACCGAAGCCGAGATTCCCCTGGAGGTCAAAGTCGTTGAGGCCAAGAAGAGATCCGTCACCGGCGGTTTGGGGTGGGGCACCGAGGATCAAATACGGGCCCGGCTGGGCCTGCGCCTTCGCAACCTGGGGGGAGGTGGCCGCATTCTGGATTTCGAAGGCCGTTACTCCAGGATTGATTCGAGTTTTGCCAGCAGCTTCACCAACCCGCAGTTGTGGGGCAGTTACAATGACCTGGTGGTTTCCAGCGGCTTATTTTTCCGGGATTACCCCGCCTTCGATGACCGGATCCTTTCCGGGGAAACCCGCCTGGAACGGCAGTTGCCCTGGGGGATCAAGGCCTACGGCGGCTACATGATCCAGTTCGACCGGCAGTCCGATATCCCGGGCACCACCCAGGATCTCTTCCGGGAATCCCAGGACCGGACCTTCCGCTCCTCCCTGGCTTTCCTGGGTCTGCGCCTGGACACCTCGGATGATGTGGTCTATCCCACCCGGGGCGGGATGCTCCTGGCGCATGGCGAGGCGGCCCCCTCCTGGCTGGGCTCCCAGGTTCACTTTACCGCCGCCCGGGTGGAGGGACGCCGGTATCTCGACCTGTGGCAGAAAAAATTTATTCTGGCCACCCGAGCCGTGGTGGGTCTCCTGGAACCGATACAGGGCACCCAAGAGATTCCCCTTTTCCGTCGTTTCTACACCGGCGGCTTTAATTCCGTCAGGGGCTACCGCCTCTATGCCCTGGGACCGGTGGATGCAGCCGGCAACCCGGTGGGGGGCAATTCCCTCCTCGAGGGCAGCGCCGAACTCAGATTCCCGGTTTATAAAGACCTGCGCGGGGTGGGCTTCGTGGACGCCGGCAATGCCTTTCCCACCATCTCATCCATGGACGCAGGACAATTGAAATATGGCGCCGGCTTCGGCTTAAGATACCTCACCCCCATGGGGCCGGTGGGACTAGACCTGGCCTTCCCCTTGAACCGCATTCAACAGAAACAGTCCAGTTTTCAGGTGTATATCACCATAGGCCAGACTTTTTAAGGCCGCGGGGGGCGTTCCGGATAAGCCAAAGGTAGGCGTTCAGCTATCAGCAATCAGCTTTCAGCAAAAACAATGGTTTAAGAAAACTAATCGAGAAACCAGCGATCTGCCATCTTAGAATAACTATTTGAATTTAAAGCATTAGCTGACGGCTGAGAGCTGACCGCTGAACGCTTACAGCCAAAGGAGTTCAGGGGGGGGAAGCAGAGGGCCGCAAAGAGGGAAAAGGGAAAAGGGATGAGGGAAGAGTGAGTTAGACCGATTCCTAGCCCGGAAAAACCATCTCTAACGCCCATCCTTTATGAGGCGGTCTGGTCCCCAGGAGAATCCCGAAAGTGCGTAAATTCCTTTTTTATCTGATGGTTGTGTTCC
>VGSX01000473.1 GCA_016874895.1 Deltaproteobacteria bacterium | reverse complement strand
CTTTCTGAGCCCGACGCAGAATGAAGATTTTATAATTCATGCACGACTTTGTTCTATCTCAGCCACCGCCTGTTCAAACGGAATGACCTCATCCTCGGCGGCTTTGGCGGCATCATAGGCCCTGATTGCCGCCAATTCTTCTAATTCCTCTAACAGCCTGTTATAATCTGCGATATCGAGCACCACTTTGATACGGTTGCCTTGTTCGTCGACAATAAAGTTTTCCTTAAGAGGTATCATGTTTAATCTCCCCTAGGCAGCACTCACCTGACCTTTCCAGAATGTATGCAGGTTCTTCAAACCGCACCCAGGAGCCATTCCAGCAGGGCCTTCTGGAGGTGCAGCCGGTTCTCGGCCTGGTCCCAGACCGCAGCTTGCGGCCCTTCCAGCACCTCCCCGGTGATTTCCTCCCCCCGGTGGGCCGGCAGGCAGTGTAGCACGATGGCCTGGGGATCGGCCTGGCGCAGGAGGTCGTCGTTCACCTGGTAGGGCAGGAAGGCCTGCTGCCGCTCCCTGGCCTCTCCTTCCTGGCCCATGGAGGCCCAGACGTCGGTGTTGATCACCTGGGCGTCCTGGACGGCCCAGACCGGGTCATCCTTGAGGTAAATGGGCCGCCCCAGCTGCCGGGCCTGCTCCATCAGGGCCGGATCGGGGTCATAGCCCGGCGGACAGGCCAGGTAGAGGCTGAAATTTAGGCGCAGGGCTGCGGTGATCCAGGAGTTGGCCATGTTGTTGCCGTCGCCGATCCAGGCGATCTTGAGGTCGGTGACCCGGCCGAAACGCTCCTGCACCGTCTGCAGGTCGCTCAGGACCTGGCAGGGGTGGTGGCTGTCGGTGAGGCCGTTAATCACCGGGATGTCGGCGTAGCGGGCCATTTCCACGACAATTTCCTGGCCGAAGGTGCGGATGACGATGCCGTCCACGTAACGGGCCAGTACCCGGGCGGTGTCGGCAATGGGTTCATTGCGGGACAGTTGGCTGTCGGTGCGGCCCAGGTAAATGGTGGTCCCCCCCAGGTGGGCGATGCCGGCCTCGAAGGAGACCCGGGTGCGGGTGGAAGGCTTGTCGAAGATCAGGGCCAGGGTCTTGCCCGCCAGGGGTTTGGGGTCCCGGCCTTTTTTATGCAGGGTCTTCAAAGCCGCGGCCCGCCCCAGGAGCTGCATGATCTCCGCGGTGCTCAGGTCCAGGATAGTTAACAGGTCGCGTTTCATGATAATTTTCCTGGCAGGGTTTGGGGTTAATCCACCCCCACCTTGTTAGCTTAGTAGGCGTTCAGCTATCAGCAATCAGCATTCAGCAAAAACAATAGGTTAGGGAAACTCAGGGAAAAACCAGTGATCCGCCACCTTGGAATAACTATTTGAATTTAAAGCATTAGCTGATGGCTGTAGGCTGACCGCTGAACGCTTGCTGTGCTTATTTCTTGGCCAAGACATCATCCAGGATAGTTAAAAACCGGTCGATCTCCTCCCGGCTGACAATCAAGGGCGGCAGGAAGCGCAGGACATTCCCCTGGGTGCAGTTGATCAGGGCGCCCTTTTCCCGGCAGGCGTCCACGTAGGGCACCCCGTCGCGGTCGATTTCCACCCCCAGGATCAGCCCCAGCCCCCGGACCTCCCGGATGAAGCTATGGCGCTGCTGCAGGTGCCGCAGGCCGGCCATAAAATACTCGCTCTTGGCGGCCACGTCGGCCAAGAACTCCGGCCGGGCCAGAATGTCCAGCACCGTGAGGGCCGCGGCAGTCACCACCGGCCCCCCGCCGAAGGTGCTGGCGTGGGTGCCGGGCACAAACCCCTGGGC
>VGSX01000472.1 GCA_016874895.1 Deltaproteobacteria bacterium | reverse complement strand
CGCTTTCTTCGGGGAGCAGGAAAAAACCCTGGTCCGGGATATGGTCCTTAATCAGCAGCGGCGCATCGACGGCCGCAGTTATGCCGCTGTTCGAGGCATTTCCTGCGAGGTGGGGCTGCTCAGCCGGACCCATGGCTCGGCCCTTTTTTCCCGAGGCGAAACCCAGGCCCTGGCCGTGGCCACCCTGGGCACCGTCTCCGACGAGCAGCGCATCGAGACCTTAAGCGGAGATACCTTTAAAGCTTTCATGCTGCATTATAACTTCCCCCCTTATAGCGTCGGTGAAACCCGCATGCTGCGGGGGCCCAGCCGCCGGGAAATCGGTCACGGCGCCCTGGCGGAGCGGGCCTTGGCCCGGGTCCTCCCCGGCCCGGAAGAGTTCCCTTACACCATCCGCGTCGTCTCCGAGATCCTCTCCTCCAACGGCTCCTCCTCCATGGCCACCGTCTGCGGCGGCTCCCTGGCTATGATGGATGCCGGCATCCCCATTAAAGCGCCGGTGGCCGGGGTGGCCATGGGACTCATCAAGGAGGGGGATAAAGTCGCCATCCTCTCCGACATCCTGGGCGACGAAGACCACCTGGGAGATATGGATTTCAAGGTGGCGGGCACCGGGGCGGGCATCACCGCCCTGCAGATGGATATCAAGATCGGCGGCATTACCCGGGAAATCATGAGTCAGGCCCTGCACCAGGCCCGGGACGCCCGGCTGTACATTCTGGACCGGATGAACGAGGTCATCCCGCAGCCCCGGACTGAACTCAAGGAGAACGCCCCCAAGATCGTGGTATTGCAGATCAATCCCGATAAAATCCGGGAGGTCATCGGCCCGGGCGGCAAAACCGTGAAGCATATCGTGGCCGTCACCGGCGCCAAGGTGGACATCGAGGATGACGGCCGGATTCACATCGCCTCCCCCGACTCTGCCGCGGCCAACCAGGCCATCAAAATGATCCGGGAAATCACCCAGGAGGCCGAGATCGGCCAGTTCTACCGGGGTAAAGTCAAAAAAATCCTGGAATTCGGGGCGTTTGTGGAAATCCTGCCCGGAACCGACGGCCTGGTCCATATTTCCGAACTGGATAAACAACGGGTCAAAAAGGTCACCGACATCCTGAAGGAAGGGGACGAGGTAGTGGTAAAGGTGCTGGACGTGGATCGCCAGGGCAAAATCCGGCTGTCACGCAAGGCCGCTCTGGACCTGGAGCCGGGAACGGTGATTCTCTAAAAAGGCGTCTGGTTAGCGTGTATCAGAAAACCGTCCTGCCCAACGGTGTCCGGGTGATCACCGAGGCCATACCCCACTTTCACTCCGTCTCCCTGGGAATCTGGCTCAATGCCGGGTCCCGGGATGAGACGGCGGCGGAAAACGGGGCAGCCCATTTCCTGGAACACCTGGCCTTCAAAGGCACCCGCCGCCGCACTGCCTATGAGCTGGCCCGGGAAATCGATCAGTTGGGGGGCGCCGCCAACGCCTTCACCACCAAGGAGAACACCTGTTTTCACGGAAAGGTGCTGGCCGAACAGGTCCCCCGGCTCTTTGACCTGCTCAGCGACCTCGTGCGCCATCCCCTCTGTGACCAGGATGACCTCGAAAAAGAGCGGCAGGTAATTTTCCAGGAAATCGACAACCTGGAAGACACCCCGGACGAGTATGTCCACGATCTGTTCAGCCGCCGCTTCTGGGGTGAATCCGCCTTCGGTCGGCCCGTCATGGGGGACGCCCGGACCGTGGGCAGTTTCTCCCGGCCCCTGCTCCTAAATTATCGCCAGTGTCATTATCAATCCGACCGTCTGGTC
>VGSX01000471.1 GCA_016874895.1 Deltaproteobacteria bacterium | reverse complement strand
GCGGGCCGCCATGAACATCCGGTTTTTTGAGGAAGTGGAACAGATGGGGACCCTGCTGCACCTCAAGGTGGCCTCCTTCCAGCGCAGCCAGGAACCCCCGGAGATCAAGGCCCGGGAGGGAGGCACATTGGCGTGGGGCGTGGCCTCGGTGCTTAAGCGGGATGAGCTGCCCCCTGACCTGATCTACGACCGGGGGGAGTGGGGTAAGGAGCCCATGATCCGGGTGCTGGGGACCGACCCCCACAACGTGGTGGAAAAAGTCCTGGCTATTCACCAGGCCTTGAGAGTTTAAGCACGGGCGGAGCCAAGGCCATGCAAGTCCATCGCCACAATTTTGACCGCTTGGCATAACCTCTAAGCTAAAGACTCTTGCAGAATGGCACCGAAGGCGAGAAATTGATTTTACAAGGCCCCGATAATAATAGTTTTTTATGTAGGGGCGGGTCTCAGACCCGCCCTGGCAGTCTCCCCGGTGGCGCCTTCTGGCGGTCTGTGATAGAATTTTAATTATGCCTTTTAACCCCCCACGAGCTGATCAAGACCTGCAACCGCCTCATGGAAGCCAGGCGCGGCCGGGTGAGAACCCGGAACTGAAATCCCGCCGCCGCGCCCTGGAACTTTTGGCCCCGGCGGGCAGCATCGAGACCTTTTTCGCGGCTCTGGACAATGGCGCCGATGCCGTTTATGTGGGCTTGAAGGCCTTGAGCGCCCGGGCCTATGCCGCCAACTTCAGTCTGGCGGAGGTCTCCTCCCTGGTCCAGGTCTGCCGCCAGCGCGGCCGGAAAATCTATATTGCCCTCAACTCTTTGCTCAAGGAAGGGGAACGGCGGGAACTCCTGGAAACCCTGGCGGCCCTCCGGCAGATGGGCCCCGACGCCCTGATCATCCAGGATCTGGGGGTCTATCACCTGGCCCGCCGGCATTTTCCCGACCTGCCCCTCCATGCCAGCACCTTGATGACCCTGCATAATTCCCTGGGGGTGGCCCAGGCCGCGGCCATGGGTTTTAAGCGGGTGGTGTTGGCCCGGGAGTTGACCCTGACGGAAATCGCTACCATCTGCCGCCAAAGCCCGGTGGAACTGGAGATCTTTGTCCACGGGGCCCTGTGCTTCTGTTTTTCGGGTTTATGCCTGTTCAGCAGCTTTCTGGGAGGCCGGGCCGCCACTCGGGGGCGCTGTACCCAGCCCTGCCGGCGGCTGTATGAATACGGCCAGGAGTCGGGCTATATCCTGTCGCCCAGCGACCTGTCGGGGTTGGAGCTTCTCAGCCAGTTGGAGGCCCTGGGGATCAGGGCGGTGAAGATCGAGGGGCGCATGAAAAGCGGGGAGTACGTGGGGCGGGTGGTGCAGGCCTACCGCCGGGTACTGGACGCCTCTACGCCGGAGAGGCCCCAGGCCTTCAGCGAAGCCAAGGAACTGCTGGCCCGGACCTACAGCCGCCGCACCACCACCGGTTTTTTCCTGAACGCCCGGCCTCAGGAGATGCTGGCTCCCCAGGATACCGGCAACATCGGCCTGTTGCTGGGACAGGTGACCGGGGTGGAGGAGTCCCGGGGCGTCCTGAGGCTGCTCGAATCCCTGGCCGTGGGGGATCGTTTGCGGCTGCACGAGGCCGGCAGCGGCGAGCGCCGGGCCTTCACCCTGAAGGAAATGTTCTGGCAGGGCAAGGCGATGCCCGTGGCCGAGGCCGGGGATAAGGTTGAGATAGGCCTGCCGGGGTCGGCCCAGGCCGGCGACCTGATTTATAAAACCGGCGAAACCACTCCCGGCGGCAGCCGTTCCGAGAAAAAATGGCGGGAACACCTCTTCAGTCTGGCCAAGCCGAACCTTGCT
>VGSX01000470.1 GCA_016874895.1 Deltaproteobacteria bacterium | reverse complement strand
ATAGATGCCTTCCTGATTGGTGGAAACCGGCGCAAAGCTGGGGGCATCGGCAAAACGGTAGTGATCCAGTTCCAGACCGAATTTTTCCGCCAGGTCCAGGGCATCCTGGGGAGCCTGTAACCCCACGGAGAGGACCACCATGTCAAAATCTTCCAGGAGCTGCTGGCCGTCCTCCGTCATGTAATAAATCCGGGCGCCGATGTTCTTGTCGCCCGGGTCGATGCTGTGGGGCCGGCTGCGGATAAACCGCACCCCTTTGGCCTTGGCGTCCTCGTAATACCGTTCGAATTCCTTATTGTGAGACCGCAGGTCCATGAAGAAAATGGTCTGTTGGACATCGCCGCCGTGCAGGTGTTCCGCGGTCACCAGGGACTGTTTGACCGCATACATACAGCACACCGTGGAGCAATAGCCGTTGCCGGCGGCCTTGTTGCGGGAGCCGACGCACTGGATCCAGGCGATCTTCTTGGGCTCCCGGCCGGTGGAGGGCTGCACCAGGTGGCCCTGGTACGGACCGCTGGCCGACAGCAGCCGTTCGTATTCCAGACCGGTGACCACGTCGGGGAGATTTTTATAATTGTAGATATCCTGGCCGCAGGGATCGAAGGGCTTGTAGCCCGGGGCCAGGATAACCGCCCCGACATTGATAGTCCGGCTTTCTTCCTGGTCCTCGAAATTGATGGCCCCGGTGGGACAGAATTTCTCGCAGGCCTTGCACTTGCCCTTGATGAAGTAAATACAGCGATCCTTGTCGATGACATACTTCAGGGGCACCGTCTGGCTGTAGGCAATGTAGATGGCCTTGCGTTGGCCGACGCCCATTTGATATTCATCGGGGGCTTTTTTGGGGCATTTCTCGGAACAGACGCCGCAGGCGATGCACTTGTCCATGTCCACGTAGCGGGGCTGTTTTCGAAGGGTGACCTGGAAGTTGCCAGGGCGCCCGGTGACGTTTTCGACTTCGGAGAGGGTGAGAAGCTCAATGTTTAAGTGCCGACCGCACTCAACCAACTTGGGCGAGAGAATTCACATGGCGCAATCGTTGGTGGGATAGGTCTTATCCAACTGGGCCATCTTGCCGCCGATGCCGGGGCCTTTTTCCACCAGGTAGACGTAATAGCCGGAATCGGCCAGGTCCAGGGCCGCCTGGATGCCGGCGATGCCGCCGCCGACCACCATAACGGAGCCGACCACTTTATCTGACATGACTGCCTCCCTACTCAATGGTATTGGCAACCTGGCTTCAGGCTCAGGTTGACTGTTTACTAAGGGTTTCTGGGGCTTGGATAACACTGGGGCTTCCCGCCGGGATGGGGCGGCGGGGGCCATGGCCAGCTCCCGGGGATTCAAAGAGGCCGGGTCCAGGGCGAAATCTTCGCACAAACGCCGGAAATCCTCCGGGGCCAGGATCAGGCCCCGTCCCGGGGCCGGACGGGCGGGAATTCTGCCGGTTTTCACCCAATTGCGGATAGTGTTGCGATGCACCCCGAGCCTGTCCGCCAGGGTTGAGACTTGTACCAGGATCATGCTGCCTCTCCTATCCGGGCCAGGGCCCAGTCACATGCTGCGGGAATGGCCGCCTCCACTTCCGGGGAAAGACCGGCCTGGATTTCTTCGGGCAGATGCTGCACCTGCACCGTCAACACCCGGACTTCGACACCGCCGGTTTCCGACAACTCCTTAAGCAGATTCAGGGAGGGAAAATGATGCACCGAAAAATCATTTACCTTATCGGCGGCAATGGCGTCCACCGGCAGCTCAAACAACTCCCCGGGAGTCCGCCCCTCCTGCCGGGCCGCATCGATAATCAGAATTTTCCGGGGCTTGGAGTCGGCCAGGAGGAGATCAAA
>VGSX01000469.1 GCA_016874895.1 Deltaproteobacteria bacterium | reverse complement strand
TGCCGGCTCCGCTGACCGAAGCAGAGGCAGTAGCCACGGAATCTAAAGGACAGGGGTCCGGAGTTCCCACGTCTAAAGATATGGGAACCGGGTTCCGTGGATCGGGGAAGCCCGGGTAATTCCGGAGGACTCACCTCAAGGGAGGGAGTAAAGGGATGCCCGGCTTCCCCTTCTATTTTTAGGCCGCCTTACCCGAAAGGTTCAAAGTTCAAAGTTCAAGGTTCAAGGTTTGGACCTCGGCTCCTTATAGCAATTCCCATTCAAAAGGTATTAAAATTTAGGGGCGAATCTTGTATTCGCCCTTGTATATTAAAGGTGACTTTTCCTCTGCTCTGAAAATGTCGTTAAGCAGCGTTTTGTAAAGGCGTGATATTAACCTCATATCCCAGGTTTTCCAGTCGCTTAACCAACTTGGGAATCAACCGTTTAACGTTGAGTTTTTCGAAGTAGTCAGCACCGAGGTCTTTAAACGTCACTCTGTCTTTGAGGATATGGTAAATCACCACCAGCAGCGAATGGCCTACTGCAACCAAGGCCCGTTTCTTTCCCCGACGTCCAGCCAGGCGACGGTATTGGGCCTGGAAGTAGGAGTCCTTTTTGTGGGTGGCCGCCCAAGCCGCCTGACAGAGGGCGGCGCGCAGCCAACGGCTGCCCTTGGTAGTCTTGCCGCTCTTGCGTTTGCCGGCGCTTTCGTTGCTACCGGGGCACATGCCGGCCCACGACGCCAAGTGGCCCGGCGACGGAAACGCCTCCAGGGTCGCCCCGATCTCTGCCACCACATTCTCTGCGCTGCGCCGCTCAATGCCCGGCAGCCGCATCAGGGCCTGGATCGCCTGGTCGAAAGGGCCGCTCACTTCTTCTATGCGACGGCTAAAACGCTCAATCCGCTTTTCCAGGTCTTCCAGATGATCCAGCAATTCCTCCAGGACGAAGCGGTGATGCTCCGTCACCTTCCCTTCCAGGGCCAGGACCAGTTGCGGAATCTTCTCACGCAACAGACCCCGGGCCAGGTTCGCCATCTCTTGGGGCGTCTGCTGGCCGGTTATGAGGGCGCGCAGCATGGCGCGGCCCGAGGCCCCCAAAAGATCGCTCGCCACCGCCCCGATCTTGATGTTGGTGTCTTCCAACACTTTGTGGAGGCGATTGGTCACCTTGGTCTTTTCCGCCACCAGTTGGGCCCGATGCCGGGTGAGGTCCCGAAGTTCCCGCTGGGGCCGCTCCGGGATAAAGCTGCCCTTAAGCAGCCCGGCTTGCAGCAGTTGGGCCAACCACTGGCAGTCCTGCACGTCGGTCTTCCGTCCCGGCACGTGCTTGACATGCTTGGCGTTGACCAACAGCACGGTGAAACGACCCTCCAGGAGATTAAAGACAGGTTTCCAGTAGACCCCGGTGGACTCCAGGACCACGTGGGTGACCCCCGCAGAGGCCAGCCAGTCCGCCATCTCCAGGATATCCCGGGTCATGGTGCCAAAGGTGCGAGTTTCTTGAAAAATGCTCCTTTCCGGCCGGAGTCGGCGTATGCAGGCCGTGATGCTGCGTTTATGTACGTCCAGGCCGGCACAGCTGTTATAAATGGGATCCATAGTATACTCCTTGAAATGCAACCATGGCGGACCTCGCAGTGGCAACAGTCTGCTCTGCGTGCTCATCCCCCAAGGGGAGGCCACAGTATTGGGTTCGTGGCAAGGTCCTGGTCAGACTCGTTCGCGAGCACCCGGCGTCAGAGAAGGACGACCTCTATCCATCGTTGCTTCCTCAAAGGTATCAATAATCCCAAAACTTTTCATGGTTTTGGGTGTTCCTTTGGAACATGAATGGCTCGTTCCCATGGGCAACTTGAGAATGAGAGGAAGAAAATTAGCCGC
>VGSX01000468.1 GCA_016874895.1 Deltaproteobacteria bacterium | reverse complement strand
CGATGAGAAACTCCAGGGAGCGCAGTAGGTGATTATAATCGATCTGCTCCCGCTGGATGCTGGGCAGATGCACCCCCTCCAGCCACTCCAGCAGGTGGAGTTTGGCCATGGGATCCAGGAGACGATTGGCCACCATGACCTTGAGGTTGGCAATGACCTCGAACTCGAACTGCCGGCCCCGCAGGAAGTTATGGAACACCCGGGACCAGCAAATTTCTTCAAAGATATTAACTAATTAAAAATATATTGCCGACACTGCAGGGTTCGGTTTTTCGGTAGATAACCCACTGAATTTATTCACCGGCCATCTCATTTTTGGCGATTTACTGATAATCTCCGGAGGCATTGTCAATCAAGCTCCCCGAAAGGATATGTGTACCCAGTAGGAAAATGGCCAGATAGTTCGATTTAATTTATAATATTAACAAGATAACCAAAATTTCTATTTTTTAAAACTGGAACTTCCGTTACAATTGTTCTCATAAATCCCCGCCCTTTACCCTAATCCACCGGTCAATCTCCTCTATCCCCCTGCCCACCAGGTTTATCGATTCCGCCACCTCCTGGGGTTCGCCGGGGATGGGTCCGGTCTGCCAGAGTAGTTCCTCCGGTCGGGGATGGCGGCGCCATTCCGCCAGCAGATAGAGCAGGCTGCGCAGGTCGGCCCCCTTGGCCCGGCTGGCCAGGACCTCGGGTTGCCGGAGGACATCCTGACCATATTCCCGGCCGTCATCCCAGCCCACCGCATGCAGGGCGGCCCGGCGCAGGAGGCAGGGGAAGCAGTAACCGCAGTTCCCCTGGCGGTCCTTGCGCCACCGGGAGGCCACCGGGTGGGCGCAGGAAATGGTGTACGGCAGCAAATCCCGGAGCAGGGTCTGGTTGCGGCTCTGGGCCAGCATTTCTCCTTTGGTCTGGTATTGGTAAGGATTAATCAGATTATGGGCAATTCCCACCGAAGCGAGGAACTGCTTCAACCCGGTAATAAAATACGGATGCGTGGTCCGGGTGCTGTAGCTCCCCAGCCGGTTGCCGGTGAGGGGCGGATTGAGGCTGATCCAGCCGTTTTCCGGGATGAAGAGGGGCAGCTTCCGGCCCCATACCGAAGCCGCGGCCAGGCCCAGAGCCAGGAACAGGAGTGAGCGGCTGCGCAGGCTGAGTTCCGGGGCCTCGAACTGGACCCGGAAGCCCCAGCGGCGGACCTGGGCCGGGCCGTAATGGCGGCTCAGCCCCTCGGTGAGCATGTTTTGGCTGCTGGCCAGTTGGCCGAAATCATAGTGGCTCACCAGCAAAACCCTCCGGCCGGCCTCCAATAGATCAATGGCCCCGGCCAGGGAATCCACCCCGCCGGAAAAGAGACAGACGCAGTCCGGATGCCAGGATTCAGTAGGCTTGGAGCCGAGCTCTAAGGATGGCCGCACCGGTCTGGCTTCCAGGCGCCAGGCATCACCACTGAGAAAGCCCGCCAAAGAGGCAAACGCCCCCATTACCTCGCCCCACCCGGCTGCCGGGAGGGACACCTGCAGCTGACGGGTCCAGGCGTCGGGCGCAGACTGACGCGGGACCGCCTTATCTGCAGCCCAGACACCGATGCCGACCACCAGGAAAGTACGAACTTCTTCCGGCAAGGAACCGGCTCCCTGCCCTAACAGCCCCAGATTGTGGTGTACCATCATGCCCAGGGAGGAGGGCCCCAGTCCGATGGCGCAATCATACCGGCCAACGGACTCAGTTTCAGACCCGGAGCCGATAAAGACCTTAACACTCATGGCGGCTGCCCAGACGGGTAAGGATTAGCTCCAACAGTTCTCCCGCCTCCTCGTCTGAAAAAGGTGAGGCTTTTTCACTCTCCGTTCCCAAAGCCTGTATGTGTCCCAGAATATAAGACCTGAT
>VGSX01000467.1 GCA_016874895.1 Deltaproteobacteria bacterium | reverse complement strand
TGCCATGGGCCAGAAGCATATCGCCGATGGACACCAGAATAATGGCGACAAGGAGGAATGTTAGGGTTCTTACCATATAATATCCATTCTCTACAAATCCCGAAAAGATATCAAGTCAATTTTTAACTCGGCCAAACGTTGGGCCACTTTGGGGCTTGTCAGGGCGGCCAGTTCGGCTTGGGGCCGGTAATGGCGGGGCCAGTATTTTGCCTCCGGGCCAGGCTGCACCGCGGGATGAAAATAGATTTCCGTTACCCCATGTTGCAGTTGGGGAAGCACCCCCAGGAGATAAGATTCATCCAGCCAGCCGTCGTTGAGCAATCCGAAGAGGTGCCGGTTGGTTCTTAAGCCTCCCAGGTTTTTGGCGGCCTGAGCCGATAAACAGGCGAATATCAGGGCATGCCCTGTCTTATATATCGGTCGCCGCGGGTTTAAAGATAAGGTCGCTCCCAGGTTTTCCCATGCTAAACGCACTGCGGGGATGGCATACTTTTCCGCCGACTGTTTAACCAGCGGCCAGATGGCCGGATGCAGGTGGATGTTGAGATGGCCATTGAGAAATTGGGGGTGCAGGCCGGCGGCCAGCATTTTTTCCATCTGGGCCTCAAGTTCATCCCTTATTTCCTGCCGGGCCCGGCGGGAAAAATAATACATCAGCCCGGCCGCCACCGGATCGCGCCGAAAGTTCCCCTGATCGTCCACCAGGTGGGGGATGTGGCGGTGCGACAGGACCCCCCGGCCCTGGATGAGGGTCAGGTGCAGCCCCACACATAATTCCGGCCAGGCCTGGGCCAGTTCCACCGCCTCCTGCCAGGCCGGAGCGTTGACCATCAGGGAGGCGCAGGTCAAAATGCCCTCCCGGTGCGCCCGGATGATGGCGGCGTTGACGGCCGGAGCGAGACCGAAGTCATCGCCGGTGATGATCACCCGGCGTCTCGCCTCTGACTTAATTGCAGCGCCCATGCCGATTTATCCAGTGTCGGGTTTCCAGGATGGCCCCCAGGGAAAGGAAGGTGCCGGGTCGCAGCAGCCGCCCCAAGGCTGGTCCGACCTTGCCTAAGCACAACTCAGACCAGGCCTCTGCCAACGAAACGGCCAGAAATTGCTGCACGCTGGCGTCCCGGTAGCAATCTATGAGACAGACATGGCAATCATCCCGCAGGGGCGGAATGGCGGCAAAGTCCTCCAGGGCCCCTAATACCTGGGGGAGGTAATGGCAGCGATAGACCTTCAGCAGCCAATCGATATAAAAAAATTTATAGCCCGCCAGACACGGAAAACGCACCCGGCGGCCGGCAAGCTGCCGCTCCAGTTCCCTCAGGCCCAGGCGGGGATTAAGGACGGTTATGGGCGCCCTCCCCTTCCACCGTCTCAGGCTCCGGAAGATGGCCGACATTTCCCCGGCGGTGAAGGTCACCGTCTCGTGATCGGCATAGCTTAAATAAGTGGAGTGCAGCTCGGTCAAGGGATAGGAAAAGGTGGCCAGATTAAATCCCAGATACGCCAGGAAATCTCCCATGGCCTGGAAGTCCGCAAAGAGCCGGCTGATGGTCACCGAGGCCACCGGGGTGATACCCGAGTCCTTAATATACGGCAGCAACTCCTGCAGCTCCCGGCAGAGCCCGGGGAACCCCCGATGGCCCTCATGTTCCTCGGCAGTTGCCGCATCAATGGAGATGATGAGATGGGAAACCCCGGCGCGCTGCAGCATATCTATCTTTGGCCGGTTCAGCAGCCGGCCGTTGGTGCACAGCAGACTCTGCAGGCCCACCCCTTGGGCTTCCCCCAGAATTTCTGCCAGGTGAGGATAGAGGAGGGGTTCGCCGCCGGTAAAAACGCAATAACGCACCCCCTCCGCCGCCATGATACCGAGTCCCCGACGGAGTCGGGCCGGGTCGGCCATGATCCAGTCCTTCGGGGCC
>VGSX01000466.1 GCA_016874895.1 Deltaproteobacteria bacterium | reverse complement strand
GATATCCTCAGGGTTACGCGTCTTTTAGATATTTATTATCCAGGGGCCGGCCGTACTTCAAAGACAACTCCCCCACCCGGGCCAGGGCCTCATTCTCCCCGGCGAAGCGGGCCGGGAACGCCGCCGCCACCCGCCGGGCAATATCTCCCAGGGAGTTATTGCCGTCCATCAAGTTTAGAACGAACTGGTCGATGCGGCCGTCTTGGGAAAGCACCGGCACATGGGCGGGAGCCCGGGGCCGCAAATTGGCCGGAGATGCAAGGGCTGCGTAAAAGGTTGATTGGTGAAAATTAGCCTTCAGCCTTCCCGGTTGCCCCTGGTCCAGAATACGGGTGTCCCAGCGCCAGGTATAATCATCTCCCACCAGATCGGCGGCCAGGTTAACCGTTACCTGGTCTCCCGGGGCCAGGTCGACGGATTCCGGCCAGATAAAAAGATTCCGGCCGTACACATGATCTTCCCCCGGAGCATTGGAGAAAGCCACTCCCGGAGCCAGCATGGTGTCGAACCACAATAACAGGCCGTGGCCTGTTCCCCGTCGCTCCACCTCGCAAGTGATGGTGCCTTGCACATCCGGGTTTTTTATGGCGGCATAATCCAGTTTGGCCCAACAAGAGGGGGCAGCAAGCAGGGTGAGCGGGCTCGAAGAAGCAGCATAAATTTCATGGGCGATCAACGCCCGCCCTGGACGAAAGTCCAGACCAAACACATCTTCTTGCCAGCCGGCCGTGAGCTTCTGGTATTGTTCCGGCGATTCCACTACTGCGGCCCACAAGGTATCCGCCCGAGGGATTTGGCGGCCGCCGGGAGCCAGGAAACGCCGCCGGGCGTCGACGATGGTGGGTATATGGCGCTGGAACAGAGGAATAGAACCCCGCAGGTCGGAGACGATGACCTCCACCGGTTCGGGCAGGGCAATATCCGTGGACAAGGCCTGGATGAAATGGATACGGTCGGCGTAGCCGTTGAGGGCGGACAGTTCCCGTCCCACATCCACAAGGTCGCTGGGATCGACGGCATAGACCCGGGCCGCGCCGCACTGGCAGGCGAGCATGGCCATGATCCCGGTGCCGGTGCCGATATCCAGCACCACGGCCCCGGGGACTATGCTCTGGCGTAGCGCCTGCAAGTAAGCTTTAATGCGGCCGGCATCGGCAATCATCCTGCCATAGCCACTTAATGAATAGGTACTGGCCATTTTATTGGGTCGCGTTTTCAGTCAGATGGGTTCGCAGACCGGAGGGCGGCAAAGTCCGCCAGGATGGCCTCACAGAGTTGGGGCAGGTAGGCGGGTCCGGCCCGGGGGATTATTCGGCGCACCGGCGTCCGGTCAAGCAGGCGACCCAGGGCCTCGAACTCCCGGGCCCGCCGTTCCTTGTCCAAAATCGCCGAACCATAGTTGTTAGCGATGAGCAGCATCAGCCTATCGGCCCCTGACACCTCTTCCACCCGGGGACCGGCATCATCCTGCCGGTCCCCCAAGATATATATCGCCCCCAAAGGGAGAGGCTGGGATTGAAAGCGGTAGCCGGGGACGGTTAGGTTTAGCCACCGTTTGTCCCATTCCGGCATCAGCACATTATGGGAAATGATCAAAGGCAGGGCGGTGGGTGAGCCATAGAGATATTCCACGGACTTCGGCCAGAGACAGACATTCGGGTCGCCCGGGAGGACCCAAAAAGCGTCTGCCTCCTCTCGGAGAACCGTGATGTCATCAGTGAGCACCGGAAAGCCCAGCCGGGCAAAGGCGGCGGCGGTGGTGGATTTTCCCGCGCCCTGGCCGCCGAGCAAGGCCAGGGCGCGCCCGCCCACGGCCACGGCGCTGCCGTGCAGGCAGGGGACCCCCCGCAAACGCAGGAGGATTCCCAAAACCGGGCCCAGCAGGTAGGTGGCGAGATGTTCCGGGGTCGCGGCTTCGGGACCTGAGACCCAAAGCCGCATACACTCCCGGTCAATGAC
>VGSX01000465.1 GCA_016874895.1 Deltaproteobacteria bacterium | reverse complement strand
TGCAGGGCGGCCAGGACCTTATTTTCGATGTGGAAATCCATGGCGCCAAGGCCTTGAAGGAGCATTTTCCCCGGGGGAAATTCATCTTCATCGTCCCTCCCTCGCCCCAGGAACTGGAGCGTCGGCTGCGCCAGCGGGGGAGCCTGGACGAACCGGAACTGCGCCAGCGGCTGGACCGGGTCCGGGAGGAAATGGCCGAACTTACCTGGTACGACTATCTCATTATTAACGATGCATTCGATCAGGCGGTGCGGCAGTTACAGGCCATTGTCACCGCAGCCCGCTGCCAGACTTCCCAGGTCTGGCCTATAATCAGGTCTGACTGGAGTTGACGGCTTAGCCCCGCCTTACCACATCCTGCGGCCGGCCTTTCGTCTTGACACCCCTGGTCAAACCAGATAAAAATTCCGGCAGTGATAAAGAGTTAGGTGCAGCGGTGGAGTGCGACCGCAGCCGCTGAACTTCCAGGAGAGGGCTACGTGTTTTGGCAAAAAGAGATTGAAACCTTAACGGCAGATGATTTAAACAAGCTTCAACTGGAACGCCTGCGCCAGACCGTGGCTCGGGCCGCCCTGAGTCCCTTTTATGGCGACAGACTCCGGCAGGCCGGGGTTAACCCGGACAGCCTGCAGACTGTGGCGGACATCCGCCGGATTCCCTTCACCACCAAAGACGAACTGCGAACCAACAGCCGGCAGATGTTGACCGTCCCACTGTCAGATATTATCCGGCTGCACGCCTCCTCCGGCACCACCGGCCAGGCCACGGTGATTTATTATACCCGGACCGATATAGAGCTCTGGGCCGATCTCGTGGCCCGCTCCCTGTACATGACCGGCATGCGGCCGGAGGACGTGTTCCAGAATATGATGGGCTACGGGCTGTTCACCGGCGGGCTGGGGTTTCACTATGGGGCCGAGCGTCTGGGAGCCTTGACTATTCCCGCCGGGGCCGGCAACAGTAAGCGTCAGGTGCAGCTCCTGCAGCAGTTCGAGACCACGGCCATACACATTATTCCCAGCTACGCCCTGGTGCTCCTCAATACCTTTGCGGCGCTCAACGTGGATCCCCGGGACCTGCCCCTGCGCCTGGCCTATATCGGGGCCGAACCGTATTCCGAGGCCATCAGGCGACGCATAGAGGAGGCGTACGGCCTCAAGGCCTACAACTGCTACGGCCTGTCAGAAATGAACGGCCCGGGAGTGGCCTTCGAGTGTTTGGAGCAGAACGGCTCCCATGTCTGGGAGGACAGTTTTCTCCTGGAGGTCATTGACCCCGAGACCCTGGAACCGGCGCCCCCGGGGGTGGTGGGAGAGTTAGTCTTTACCAATCTCACCCGGCAGGGCATGCCGCTGCTGCGTTATCGTTCCCGGGACCTGGCCTCCTACGATGACCGTCCCTGCCCCTGTGGCCGGAACAGTCGCCGTCTATCCCGCATTCAGGGCCGCACCGACGACATGATCATCCTTAAGGGGGTGAACATCTTCCCCGTTCAGATCGACCGGGTGCTGATGGAGCTGCCGGAGGTGGGCTCCAACTACCTGGTGGAACTGCGCCAGGAGGGGGCCACCGACCAGATGATCGTCAAGGTGGAGATCAAACAGGAATATTTCCAGGAAGAGTTGACCTTTCTCAAAGGTCTGCAGAAACGTATCACCGACGCCTTAAAAAGCGAACTGTTACTTACGCCAAGGGTTGAACTGGTGGAACATAACTCACTCCCCCAGACCGAGGGAAAAGCAGTGCGGGTAGTGGATTACCGGCAGAAGTAAGCCGTGGCCTTTCATGCCCTCAGGCGCCATTTGCAAGGAGGAACCACAATGTTTACCATCGTATCCGTAAATGCCCGGGAAATTCTGGATTCCCGCGGCAATCCGACGATTTGTGCCGATGTCAGTCTGGATGTGGGTGTACGGGCCTTCGCCATGGTGCCCTCCGGGGCTTCCACCGGGGAACATGAGGCCCTGGAACT
>VGSX01000464.1 GCA_016874895.1 Deltaproteobacteria bacterium | reverse complement strand
TCGCCTCCCAGATCCTGGAGCACCTGTCCGGCGTTCAGCTTGTCCAATACCTGGGTTCGGTAAAGCCTGATGAACTGCTGAGGATCAGTGATTTTCACCAGCGCCCAGGAAGGGGCCAGGGGACGGTAAACCCGTCCCCGCCAACCACGGGGCAACCCCCGGGAGATGGCCACGGTTTGGGGAAGGTGTCCAGCAATCTTGAAGTTACTGGTGAAGATCATGCCGGCCACTCCTGCAACTGGAAGCCTTTGAGATTATTTTTGACAAATACCGGTACGCTCTGATCCTTCGAGCTATCCACCAGGGATTCCACCCATGCAGGAGACGGCTGGCCTTTCTTGGCTCCTGTCAAGGCCCCGACGAGGAGCCAGTCGATCCCCGCATTTTCGGGCAGGATGACCGGGGCCAGCATGGGTTCGCAGGAGATGTATTTCCTGGCCCCTTCCACCAAACGTAGCTTGTTCACTGCCTCGTCCATCATCTCCTGGTCGGTGGCCGTGGCCCCGGCCCAGGCGTTGGGCGGCCAGGGATTAAACCAGGGCAGACGTTTGGGATTTTTGGTCAGGAAGTGGAAGGTGTGCCGGGGACAGGCCCTGACCGTCTCCATTACCGCCTCAATCCATTCTCTGGGGACCCAGTCGCCGAAGAGGTCCGCCATGCTGCAAACGAAGATGCGGGCAGGCTTCTTCAGGGCCAAGGGTTCTTGCAGCCGGTCCCGCCAGAAGTGAGGGTTGAACCCCACCGTTTTGGGGAAAAACCTGTGGGCGATTCTCCGGGCATAGCAATAGTCGCAGCCGTGGTAACAGCCCGTCACCGGGTTCCAGGTAAAGTCGCACCATTCGATGCGGGTACGGTTCATGTCAGCCTCTTCAACTCAGATGGGGTTCGGGAAGGCTTCATTCTGCCCCCTGGACCACCTCAGGTGGGCCACCTCTTTCCCTTGCCGGAAATAGTTCCAGGCCTTGAAGGCCAGGGCGATGACCTCGTAATCCGGCAGCTTGGCCTTGCTGGACCGCATCCGGATGAGGCGCTCCCTGAGCCAATAGATGGGGCTGGTCTTGGTCAGGTGCTCGCCGGTTTCAAACACCTCGAAGAAGCGGTCGGCGTCCTGCTGGTCGAGCCGGGAAAAGACGTAATGACAGAACGCGCCCATGCTGGGCGGCACAAGGTGCTTCACCCTCTTCCCGAAAGGCACGCTGTACTCGATATGCCGATGCTCCTCCAGCAGCTCGTAGAGAACCAGGTTGTTGGGCCGGGGCAGAAACCGGTGCAGGGCCTGGTTCAGGTACTTCCACAGGTAATACACCGCCGCGCCCACCACCTTGTGGTCCCGGTAGTTGAGCAGCGCGGCGATATCGCTGGTGGACCGCTTCCGGCCCATATCCAAGGTTTTGAAGACCTCGTTGTCCACCCCGTAGACCACCAGGGTCCTGATGGTCACCCCCGACATGGCACAAGCCCACATGCGGTGCTGGCCGTCGATGAGGTTGCCCTCCTTGTCGAAGATGATGGGCTCGCCGTTCAGCAGCCACTCCCCTTTCTTCATGGTCTCGGCCAGCCGGTTGACATGCACCTGGGACAGGGGCCGGTTCGCCGCCTTGTATTTCTCCAGGATTTCCAGGGCGTGCTCCGGCGTTATGGTGATGGTTTCGGCGCTCACTTCCTGCGCGCCTTTGAAATTGGAAAACGGTATCACAGCCATTCTTTCCTCCTCGTTCTTCAAATCCACCTCACTCTCGGCGTCGCCTCCAGGCTCAGACCCAGCACCAGGAAGTGCAGGGCCTTGATCCCGTGAGTGTCCGCCTCCAGAGGCCTGGTTTTCCCTTCTGGCTGGTGGTATTTCAAAAACTCCGGGATGGTGTTCTTGCACTCCCTGGCGATGGTAATGCCGCCGGGCCTTCCCTCCCGGGTGTTGGCCAGGCGCTGCTTGATCAGGTTCCGGGCCAGGTCCTGCTCCTTGGGCGCGGCCTTCGCCGGCAG
>VGSX01000463.1 GCA_016874895.1 Deltaproteobacteria bacterium | reverse complement strand
GGTGGAATTGGCCACGGGGGTCTATCTCGTGAAAAGCTGGATGCCCCTAAATGAACTTAACGAAACCCTGGGCCTGTCCCTGCCCCATGACGAATTTGGGACCCTGGGTGGTTTTGTCTTCAATCTCTTCGGCGAACTGCCTCACGAAGGAGATAGCATCTCCTATGACGGCATGCGGTTTGAAGTGGTCCACATGAAAGGCACCAGGATTCTGGAAATGCTCCTTTCCTTCGGAGAGCCATGATTATTGCAGCCTATTTCGCCGTATTTCTCCTGCTTCTCCTGCTGGAGGGTTTTTTCACCAGTTCCGAAATTGCCCTGGTTTCCGCGGACCACCGGAAATTAAAACATCTGGCCGCCGAAGGCCACCGGGGCGCCAGATTGGCCGAAAAACTCCTGCGTTTTCCGGAGAAATTATTCGCCACCACCCTGTTGGGGTCGAATCTGGCGGAAACCGTCAACACCGTTCTGGTAACGGCCATATTAATTGATATGTACGGCGCTTTCGGGGAATTGGCCGCCATGCTCCTTCTGCCCCCGGTGATCATCCTGTTTGCCGAGATTCTGCCTAAATCCATCGCCCGCACCCGTCCCACCCGGATGGCCCAGAGAGTCGGTTTCTTCGTCTGGCTGGCCTCCTGGATACTGTCGCCCATCACCTGGATTTTTGCCTCCCTCAGCCGCCTGGTGTTGTGGCTGACGGGCTCTCGGGGGGCCAGCCTGGTTCCCTTCGTAACCCGGGAAGAGCTCCAAATGGTGGTCAAGGCAGGAGGGGCGGACGTCGATCTGGCCACCGAGGAAAGGACCATCATCCATCGCATCCTGCATTTCAGCCAGACCATGGTCCGGGAGGCCATGGTTCCCCTCATCGAAGTGGCGGCAGTGCCGGAAACCTACCTGGTCTCCCAGGCCCTGGATGCCTTCCGCCGGGGCCGGTTCTCCCGGCTGCCGGTCTATCGGCAGCGGATAGATAATATTATCGGCGTCCTGGACAGTTTCGATCTCCTGGGCGAGAAGAATACGGCCCAGAGCATCGGCAGATTCGTGCACCCGGTCCGGTATGCCCCGGAGACCATGCGCGCCGATCAGCTCCTGGTGGAGATGCAGCAGATGGGCACCCACCTCGTGGTGGCGGTGGATGAATACGGGGGTGCGGTGGGGATTGTCACCCTGGAAGACCTCCTGGAAGAAATCGTCGGCGAGATAGCCGATGAATTCGATAAGGACGATAAGCAGTTTAGGAAAATGCGGGAAGGGATCTATTTGATCAACGCCCGCATGGAGATAGAAGACCTCAACGAAAAACTGGACCTTAATCTCCCCCTCGGGCATTATCATACCTTGGGGGGCTTTCTCATCGCCCAATCGGGGGATATACCGGCCATAGGCCGACGCATCCGGTATCAGAATCTGCTTTTTATCATTCGCCAGGCGGATCTGCGAGCCGTCAAAGAGGTGGAAGTGCATGTGGAAGGTGCCAGCGCCAACAACTGAACGGCTGTTGTATTTCGATTGCTTTTCGGGCCTGAGCGGCGATATGGTCCTGGGGGCCCTGCTGGACCTGGGGCTGGAGCCGGACCCCCTGTGGCAGGCCCTGGAACGGTTGGGCCTGACAGGCTATCGGGTTCATTCCCATAAAGTGTCCAAACACCACATTTCCGGGACCAAGGTCAGTTTTCAGGTGAGCGGTCCGCAACCCCACCGGACCTATCGGGATATTGTGGCCTTGCTGGATCGGGCCGAGCTGCCCCGGGGAGTCGCCGAACTGAGCGGCCGGATATTCCGCACGCTGGCCGAGGCCGAGTCCCGGGTACACCAACAGCCCCTGGAACAGGTGCATTTTCACGAAATCGGGGCGGTGGATTCCATCCTGGATATCGTGGGCGCGGCTTTTGCCCTGCATACCCTGAAAATAACCCAGGTCTATTCCTCCCCCTTGCCCATGGGAAAAGGTCTTATTGCCTGCGCCCACGGCCTGCTGC
>VGSX01000462.1 GCA_016874895.1 Deltaproteobacteria bacterium | reverse complement strand
GCCACGTCCAGTTTAAAACCGTTGGGATAGATGATCACGGCGGTTTTGAATTTCTGAAACACGCGCACCCGGACTTCCGGGAAGCTCTTGGCGAAGCTGCGGGCAAAGGTGACGGCGTCCCCTTCGATGACCAGGTCGATATCCAGGTTTTCATGCCGCAGGAACATATCCCGGACAAACCCGCCCACTACATAGGCATTGTAGCCCAGTTCATCGGCCACCCGGCCCACGTTTTTCAGGATATCGATGATGGGCCGGGGCAGGCGCTCCCGCATTACCCCGGCGACATTTTTTTTCCGGACCATGGGACCGGGTTCTTTCTCGGCGCTGTCGTCGGCTCCCTCTTCGGGGACCATGAGCAGATTGAGCAGATCGGTGCGGCTGATGACCCCCAGGACCTGGCCCTTCTCCACCACCGGCAGGAGGCGCTGTTTGTTGATCACCAGGCGATCCTGGATTTCCGACAGGGTGGCCTCGGGGCCCACCGTGGCAACCTCCGAGGTCATGTATTCCTGCACCGGCAGGTCTTCCAGGCCGTGAAAAATGGCCTTCTCCACGATCTGGCGGTTGATCAGCCCCAGGAGTTCACCCTCAACCATCACCGGCAGGGCGTTAATGTTATGCAGGGTCATGAATCTATGGGCCTCGGCCAGGGTGGTGCCGGGGGCTACAGACATCACCGGGTAGGACATCAGGTCCCGGGCGGTGCGCCGGGGGCGGATGCTTTGGTTAAGGATTTTCCGCAGCTTTTCCTCCACCTGGGCCAGGGGCACGGCCTTGACGGTGGCCGAGGCGGCATAAGCATGCCCGCCCCCGCCCATTTCCGAAAGGATTTCCCCCACATTGACCTCCCCCAGACGGCTGCGGCCCACAATGAAAACCCGCTCTTCCATCTGGGCCAGGGCAAACAGGACCTGGATATTTTCCATGTCCATGAACTTGTGGGCTAAGACGGCAAAATCGCCGACGTATTGGGAGGCCGCGGCCCGGGCCAGGACGATCTCAATGCCGCTGATGTTGATGGTGACGGCGTTGCGGATGAGATCATTCAACAGGGAGACCTGCTCCACCGTGAGTTCCCGGGTGAGCATCTCGGCCACGGTATTGAGATTGGCCCCCTGCTCCAGGAGAAACCTGGCGGCCTCGAACTCCGCCGGGGTGGTGGAGGCGAAAGTAAAGGAGCCGGTATCCTCGTAAATACCCAAAGCCATGATGGTGGCCTCATCCGGCGTCAGGGTAAGGCCCCGCTCCATGATGAGCTGAGTCAGGAGGCTCACGGTAGCCCCCACCGGCCGGACGATCTCCACCGCACCCTTGATATCATCGGGGGAGTCGGGGTGATGGTCGTAGATATGGACCTCGATGTCGCCGTTGGGGAACATCTCCCCGAACTTGCCGATGCGGCCGGCCTGGCGGGTGTCCACCAGGATGAGGCGTTTAATGTCCTCCAGGTTGATGTCCTTGATTTTGGCGAAATTAAGGAAATACAGGCTGGAGCGGACAAAAAAATCCCGCAGGTTGCGCTCCTGGGAGCCGGGAAAGACCAGGATGGCGTCGGGGTAGAGTTTTTTAGCCGCCACCATGGAGGCCAAGCCGTCAAAATCGGCATTCATATGGGTGGTGATAACTTCTAAGGTTCTTTGAGCCACGGTAATCCCGCTTTGAGGTATTAGTGCCGGAGTTAACCCCGGGGATGGGCCTGTTGATGAATCTCCTGGAGCCGGGCCGTATGGAGATGCGTATAAATCTGCGTGGTGGAAATATCGGCATGACCTAATAATAGTTGCAGGGCCCGTAAATCAGCCCCGTGCCAGAGCAGGTGGGTGGCGAAAGAATGGCGCAGGGTGTGGGGGCTGAGATGGGCGGGCAGGCCGGCCTGCCGGGCATAACCCTTGAGAATCTTCCAGAAACCCTGCCGGCTCAGTCCCCGCCCGAAGCGGTTGAGAAAAAGTTTCTGGGTCTTCTGCCCCTTGAGGAGAGGGGCCGGATGT
>VGSX01000461.1 GCA_016874895.1 Deltaproteobacteria bacterium | reverse complement strand
TGGCGGCCCCCGGCCACTTGTTGGGCAATCTTGTCGTTATCGGCTTGCAAACGGAGACTGAAACCCACGGGATCAGCATCGTATTCTTCCCGCCGGCGCATCAGCAGGAGGCGTTGCTCCATATCTGGTTCAGCCCTGACCTCCACACAAAGACCGAAGCGGTCTAACAGTTGGGGCCGAAGTTCCCCTTCCTCAGGATTCATTGTACCCACCAGAATAAACTGGGATGGATGGCTGAAGGAAATACCCTCCCGCTCCACCAGGTTCCAGCCCGAGGCTGCGGCGTCCAGAATGATGTCCACGATATGGTCGTCCAGGAGATTGACCTCGTCCACATAGAGGATGCCGCGGTGCGCCAGGGCCAGGAGGCCTGGTTGAAAAATCCGCCGGCCGGTTTTTACGGCCGCGCTGAAATCGATACCGCCAGAGACCCGGTCTTCGGTGGCGTTCAACGGCAGAGTGACAACCCGGATGGGGCGGCGGATTATGTTGTAGTCGCCCGCCAACTCCTGGCAGCCTGGACAGAAATCGTCAGGGTGGGCAGGGTCGCAGGTATAGGCACAGCCCTCAATGGTTTCGATTTCCGGGAGCAATGCCGCCAGGGCCCGCACCGTGGTGGACTTGGCTGTGCCCTTTTCGCCCCGGATCAACACCCCGCCACAGGCCGGGTTGACGGCGTTAAGGAGCAGCGCTTGTTTGAGTTTCTCTTGCCCGACAATGGCGGCAAAAGGATAAACATAGCGGAACATAGAGAATCCATAAAGTTAAAGGTCACAGGTCACAGGATCGCGGGCTGTAAGGGGAAAAGCTGCCCTCACCCTTTTCACTGACCACTGGCCACTAACCACTAACCACTGACCACTATTCCTTCTTCCCTCCCCCTGGCCGCGGTCCCAGGACTTTGTCCAAGGCTTCTTGCCAGGAGGCCACGTCTGTCGCAGTCATAACATCCACGGCGCCGCCCTGAAAATCGCCCGTCACCTCGCCCATGGTATCCTCCAGACGGGCTTCGATGTCCAGATATACTTCCTTGAGGTTTTCCAGGAGATCCGGATCCGGCTGCCAGATGCCCCGGGAGGCGGCCTCCAGGAGACGGCGGCCGATCTCCTCCAGAGCCCAGGGATTCACCCTGTCGAACCACTCTTTCATAGCCTGGTCCAGTATAAAGGCTTGGGCGATTTCGTCGAAAATCCAGTTGTCCACCTGGCCGGTGGTGGCGCCGTAGCCGTAAACTCGGCCGATGCGTTTGGACAGGTCGCCTGCCCCTTTGTAACCGTGGGTTTTCATGCCCTCGATGAACTTCGGGTGCAGCAGTTTGGCCCGCACCACCCGGCGCAGTTCGTCGGCGAAGTCGGTGACGGCGATATTGGCCGGATCCCGGGTATCGCCGTAGTAGGTCTTGGGGGCCTTGCCGGAGATGGCCTTGACTGCGGCGGTCATGCCGCCATAGTTGCTGAAGTAGCCGCAGCAGTCCAGGAAATCGCCCTCATCGGAGATATGCTTGTCAAAGGTAACCTCCACCCGCCCGAGGTTGGCCATGAGTTCCCGGTGGGCCTGGACGCCGAAGCCATCGGCGCCGTAAGCATAGCCGTTCCAGAAGAGGTAGACATCCGAAAGGTCCTGTTCTGTCTGCCAGGCCGAGGCATAGACCGCCAGATTGACTCCCGCCCGGTAGACCCCGGGTTGGGCACAGAAGATACGATAGGAGAGACGCCGGAAATGTTTCTGATCCTCCAGGCTGAGGTGCTGCTCTCTGGCCTGGCCGATGAGGTGAGCCCGGATATAGTTCTGCTCCGGCGGTTCCTGGCGCAGGGCCACGGCCTGGATCACCTGGTCCACATATTTGACCGCCTCGGGGAAACAGTCCCGGCTGATGCCCGAAACCCGGATATTAACATCAATGCGAGGACGGCCGAGTTGATCCAGATCAATGATCTCGAACCCGGCCACTTGGCCATTGGCTTTCCAGGTAGGTCGGGCCCCCAACAGATGGAGG
>VGSX01000460.1 GCA_016874895.1 Deltaproteobacteria bacterium | reverse complement strand
TTAATGAGCGCCACGGCCGGATTGCATATTTCCCTGCTGGCCCTGGGGATCGGTCCAGGCGATGAGGTCATCACCACTCCCATGACCTTTGTGGCCACTTCCCTGGCCATCATGCACACCGGGGCCGAGCCGGTGTTTGTGGATGTGGAGCCGGAAACCGGCAACCTGGACGTCAAAGGCGTGGCTGCGGCCATCACCCCCAAGACCAGGGCCATTATGCCGGTGCATCTGTATGGCCAGATGGTGGATATGCGCCGCCTGCGAGAGCTGGCCCAGGCCCATGACCTGGTGATAGTGGAAGACGCGGCCCACTGCCTGGAAGGCGAAAGGGACGGCATCCGGGTGGGGCAGTTGGGGGATGCCGCCTGTTTCAGCTTTTATGCCACCAAGAGCATCACCTGCGGGGAAGGGGGAGCGGTCACCACCGACCACGAATATCTCCTGGAACCCTTGAAAAAGCTGCGTCTGCACGGTATGTCCACCCATGCCGAAGACCGCTATACCGGGCGCTACCGGCATTATGAGGTAGATGTGGAGGGCTGGAAATATAACATGTCCAACCTCCAGGCGGCCCTGCTCATTGACCAGATCGACGACATCGAAGCCCGGCGACAGGAGCGGGAGCGCATCGCCCGGTATTACCGGGACTGCTTCGCCGGCCTGCCGGGGCTGGACCTGCCCACGCTGCTGCCGGACGTCAGGCACGGGCATCATCTTTTCACCATCTGGGTGGACCCCCGGCGGCGGGATGAAATTCTCTGGGAATTGCAGCAGGCCGGGTTGGGGGTGGCGGTGAATTACCGCGCCTGTCATCTCTATGCCCTGTTCCGGGAGCGCTACGGCCATAAAGCAGGGGACCTGCCCCAGGCCGAGAATATCGGCGCCCGGACCATCAGCCTGCCGCTTTTTGCGGGCTTAACCCCGCCGGAGATCGACTACGTGGCCGAGACAGTGCGAAAAACCGTCAGAAAACTGGCTTGAACGGCACGTGATGGCGGCCGGGGACAGAGTTCCTATTGTTTTGAAAGGTGTAATCGGGGTCGACAGCGCCCCGCTCAGTTAAACCATATTTCAGCCCCGAGGCCAGCTTCCCGTATCTGCCGGGCTGGATAGATCGTAGAGGAACGTGCCCACGGTAGTCCACGTTGCTGCGGAGCTTTTTCCCGTTCCGCCCATCCGGGGGGGGGCGGCGGAGCTTTTCATCGAACAGGTGGCCGCCCGGCTGGAACACTGGCGGCCGGTGGTCATCTGCCGGGCCGACCCGGAGTTGCCTCTCTTTGAACGCCAGGGCCGGGTGGAGTATAATCGCATCCCTTTGTCCGGCTGGCGCTACCGGCTCTATAAGAGATTTCCGAGGCGGTTTCCCTTTTATGACCGCCAGGTATTAGGGATAATCGAAAAAGTCAAGCCGGAGCTTATCCAGGTGCACAATCGGCCCCTGCTGGCATTGTATCTGCAGGAGCGTTTGGCCGGTTCGATACCCGTTCTCCTGCACCTTCATAATTTAGCTGATTCTCTGGGGAAGCGGGAGCGTCCGGCCCCCGGCACGCTCATACCGGTGGCCGGGGTCATTGCCTGCAGCCGGTTCGTCCTGGAGCGGGAGCGTACCCGCCTGGGCTTAGGGGCCGCAAAGTTCTGGGTAGTGTATAATGGCGTTGACCCGGATGTTTTTACCTGCCGCTGGCAGCAGCCGGACCTGAGAAGACATATCAGGAATCATTACGGGCTCCGGGATGAACCCACCGTCCTGTTTGTGGGCAAGGTGCGGGAGAGCAAGGGGGTGGGCGTCCTGGTGGATGCCATGGCCCAGGTGTGGCCGCGTCTGCCGGAGGCGGTCCTGATGCTGGCCGGGGGAACGGAATTCGGCCAGGGACGGACCGAACGGCTGACGCCCTTTTTCCGCCACCTGCAGCAGCAGTTGGAGCAGACAGCCGGGAGGGTGATACAGACCGGCTTCATTCCCCCCGCCCAGATCGCCTCGATTTATCAGGCCGGGGATATTTTTGTGGGCCC
>VGSX01000459.1 GCA_016874895.1 Deltaproteobacteria bacterium | reverse complement strand
TCCCGGATAATCCCAACGGTTCCTTGCGGGACATCGCCGGCATCTGCGACGCCAGCGGCCGGGTCTTGGGGCTCATGCCACACCCCGAGGCCTTTATCAGCGCCTTCCAGCACCCCACCTGGACCAGGGATAAGGATTCCTGGCGGCGTCATGGACTCCCCTACCCCGCCCCTCCCGGCGCTGGTCTAAAGATTTTTCATAATGCCGTGGATTATCTCAAAAGCCATTTTTCTTGATGAGGAGACAGACTAAAAACGAGTTATAGATCTTATTGCCCCCTCACCCTGACCCTCTCCCCCAAGGGGGCGAGGGGATAAATGAAATGATATCAAGTTCATAGGAAGTTGTGGGTTTCAACAACCGCAAAATAAAAACATGCCTTCAGATACGCCCACTTCCCCGGCAACTCTGCCCCCGGAGATTAGCACCCTGCTGGACTCCCAGCACCTGGCGGTCCTGGCCACCCACCGCCAGGGACAGCCCCATGTCAGCCTGGTGGCCTTTGCGGCTTCGGCTGACGGCCGGGAGATTATCTTCGCCACTACCCGATCCTCCCGAAAATACGCCAATCTCCAGGTTGACCCCCGGGCCGCCCTGCTGGTGGACTCCCGGGGACATCAGGAGGCCGACTTTCATCGGGGCCAGGCCCTCTCGGCCAGGGGACCGGTCAGGGAATTATCTGATCCCGACAAAGCCTCCCGGTTGAACCTTTTCCTGACCAAACACCCCCATCTGACGGACTTCGTGCACTCTCCCAGTTGCGCCCTTATGTGCCTGGCGGTGCACAGGTACGATTATGTCAGCCGGTTTCAGAGAGTTATCGAATACCGGATAACCCCATGAATTATATCATCCCGCTCACAGAGATTACGCCTCGGGACCAGCCCAGGGTGGGCGGCAAGGGCTACGCCCTGGCCCGCCTGGCCCAACACGGGTTTCAGACGCCCCTGACCTATTGCCTCACCGTCAACGCCTATAATGACTACGTCGGGACCACGGGTCTCCGGGAACGTATTTTCATGGAGCTCAATCGCAAGGATTTTAAGGAGATGCGCTGGGAGGAAATCTGGGACGCCTCCCTGCGGATCCGGAACCTTTTCCTCACCACTCCCCTGCCCTCTCCCCTGCAGACCGAACTCGCCGACTTTTTCCGGGCTTCGCTGGCGGATAAAAATCTGGTGGTGCGCTCTTCTGCACCGGAGGAGGACTCGGCCCGGGCCTCTTTTGCCGGTCTGCACGAGTCCTTTGTCAATGTCAGGGGGGAAGAGGACTTTGTGCACCACGTCATCCTGGTGTGGGCCTCCCTGTGGTCCGACGCGGCCCTGCTCTACCGCCAGGAACTGGGGCTGGATATTGAAAAGAGCGCCATGGCCGTGGTCGTCCAGGAATTGGTGGTGGGCCAGTGCTCCGGGGTGGCCTTCAGCCGCAATCCCAATGACGAAACCCAGGCCGTGATTGAAGCGGTCTACGGCTTGAACCAGGGTCTGGTGGACGGCGTGGTGGAACCGGACCGCTGGTTGATCACCCGTGGCACCCGGCGCCTGGTTCATAACCCGCCTCCGGTTCGCCCCTCCTGCTTTCGACCGGAGGGCGACGCCGTTGCTCTGGTGGAGATGCCGCCTGAGTTGGCCGCAGCGCCCCCCCTGAGCCAGGAGCAGGTCTGGCAGATCTATGATATGGCCCTCAAGGCCGAGTCAGCCTTCGGCGCCCCCCAGGACGTGGAGTGGACCTTTGACCAGGGAACCTGCTACACCCTGCAGTCCCGGCCCATCACCACCGTGGCCGCGGACGGCCAGGATCAGCGCCCCTGGTATCTCAGCCTGCGCCGGAGTTTTGAGAATCTCAAGAGGTTGCGCCGGCGTCTCGAAGAAGAACTGCTCCCGGCCATGACCGTCCAGGCCGAAGAGTTGCAGAAACAAGACCTGAGCAGCCTGGCCGATGCCGACCTGGCCGCGGAAATAGAGCGCCGCCATGAGATAAAGGCCCATTGGGTGGCCGTCTACTGGCGGGATTTTATCCC
>VGSX01000458.1 GCA_016874895.1 Deltaproteobacteria bacterium | reverse complement strand
GGATTGGGAAGACCGAGCGTGTCAAACGTTTTCCGCCGAGAGAAAAGAGGATTTTGTCGTCCTGGTTTTGGCCGGCATTACCCTCGCCCTGGTGTGGACTGGACTCGTAGGACCGCAATTTTTCAAATCTTTATTCTTTTAAACGAGATATTATCTCTAAAAGGAGAGCGACATGGCTGGTGGAGGTATCGGGGTAGATTACACCCTGAGAAATTTGCCCCGGATGCTGCCGGGACTGCTGCTGTGCCTAGTTTTTGGCTGGCTGGCCCTCCAATGGGATGCCACTATCCATAATTGGCAGAGAGAATATAAAGAAGCCGCAGTGGTGCTTAGTTCCGTGAAAGAGGGCAAAGCGTCGGCGGATTACAACGCCTACAAACAAGCCAAGGACGACAAGTATATGGCAGCCCTGGGCCAGTTTGAGAAAGGCCTGGAAAGCAAAAAGCCCTCCAAACCCTTTGTCTTAAAAAAAGACACCTACGAATCCGTCTACACCTCTGGAACTATGCCCACCAAACTGGAATTCGGCAATCTAATGATCCAGATCCAGATGACCTACGTGGCAGTTTTGCTGCTCCTGGGCATGCTCATCCGCAATACTATCGGTTTGCCCGCCATCTTCCAGGCCGGCACCATTGCGGCCCGGCCCATCATTAAACCGGGTATCGTCATTCTCGGCGCCTATTACCTGTGGTCCGACGTCTTGCGAGTGGGCGTCATCGGTCTGCTCCTGGTGGTGGCCTTTGTCATGGGAACCGCCGTGCTCATCTGTTTCTGGGGCCGCAAAGGCAAAGTAGATGACGGTCTGGCCGGCGTTATGGCGGCTGGTGCCGGCGTCTGCGGCGTTTCCGCCGCCGTTGCCGTCGCCCCCGTGGTGAATGCCAAGCCCCGGGATTTCTTTTATGCCATCGGCACCATCCTCCTGTTCGGCACCCTCTGTTTGTTCACCTTCCCTTATATCGGCCAGTTATTGGGGATGAGCCAACCGGTATTTGGCGCCTGGGTGGGAACCGCCATCTTGAATACGGCCCAATTGGTGGCTGCCGCTACCTGGTACGGCCATCAATCCCTGCTTACTGCCAATATCATTAATATCGTCCGGGTGGGCTTCATTCCCCTCATCGTCCTCTGGGCCATTTACTTCTATGTCATCAAGCCGGCGGCGGCTTGTGCCGACACCACCAAAAAGCTCAATGTGCTCCAGGTCATCCGGGAAAAGTTCCCCATTTTCATCCTGGGGTTCTTTGTGATGGTGACCCTGAATGAATTAGGCTTCTTTACGCAAACGCAGCGTGATGTTCTCGGCAAGGACCTTCTCAAGATTTTCTTTGCCATCGGTTTTGCCGGAGTCGGCCTGAACATCGCCTTTGGCGACCTGAGAAAGGCCGGCGGCAAGGCCTTCGCCATCGGCTTCATCGCCGCCACCCTGAAAGCCATCCTGGCCGCTGCTGCCGTTATGCTTATCGGCGCCGAGGCCTTCACCGTCAAATAAAAATCTTGCTCTTGAGGCTGATTCGGGGCATACTCTCAAGTGATGAGTGTATGCCCATTTTTTTGGGGGGCACCGTGCAGAAAATACTCATATGCACCGACGGCACCGATCTGGGCCGTAAGGCCGAAGACATGGCCCTCGCCCTGGCCAGCCGGTTCCAGGCTCACTTAACCGGCCTCTATGTGGTCGATCCCTTCCTGAAAAAATTCACCCATGAAATTTACGCCATCAACCGGGAGGCTTGCCGGGACCACCTGGATAAACTTCTCCGCCATGAGGGGGAACAGGCCCTGGCGTCTCTCCAGGCTAGGTGCGCCTCCGCCGGGCTAGCCTTTATCCCTAAAATCCGCCAAGGCCCTCCCGAAGAAGAGATCCTGAATGAAATCCAGGAGGGAGGCTATGATCTCCTGATCATGGGAGCCAAGCTGCTGCAGAGCTGGCGGGAGCGGCTGGAGTCCGTCAACCTGCCGAAAAAAATCTTTTCCCAGGCGCCCATCTCAATGCTTTTTGTGAGGTAGTTCGTTGACCTATCTGG
>VGSX01000457.1 GCA_016874895.1 Deltaproteobacteria bacterium | reverse complement strand
CCAAAGCAAAGCTGGCCCTGATAATCCAAAAACGGGTCTGGGACGTGAAGCCCTGGGAGGCCTCAGACTGGTGGCGCGGGTCATGGAGATCATGAAAGACACCCTGGCCGGCGGCGAGGACGTGCTCATCAGCGGTTTCGGCAAGTTCGAGGTGCGGCGCAAACACCCCCGGCAGGGGCGAAATCCCCAGACCGGGGACAGCCTCACCCTGCGGCAGCGGCAGGTGGTGGTGTTCAGGATTTCCTCGACTTTGCGGCGGAAGCTGAACCCGAAGCCGGCCGATCCAGAAAGACCGTGGGCTGTGCCGGATGCAGCCGAGTGCTGGACCAAATGACAATCTGCTATGAGGTTAGGAGGTCGATCTCTTTTCCCGGGTATGCCAAATCCTGACAATTATTATCGCGTCAGCCGTAACTGTATAACGAACGCAGTACCCGGCCTGTCCGAATGGAATAAAAAGGTCTCGGCAGGTGGGTGGCCATCAGGGATATCAGTTGCAGGACGGCCTAAAAAGGGGTGTTGCAGTAATTTCCGGACAGTTTCTCATGGGCCTGTGGCCCACCCGTAAAGCATGAAAAGTTTGTTTGAAGGCGGGATGCGCTCCGCTTTCCCGCCACATGGTGAACTTTTCAGGACAGATAGTCGCTTTCGCTGATGGAAAAAACCACCCGCATGGGCTCCCAGGAAGATATGGTGGTGAGGAGGGTTCGGTCCCGGGCCACCAGGTTGCCCACCGTCACCTCGGCCCGGCCGATTATGCCGTTGATGGAGGCCCGGACTTCGGTAAATTTCAGGTCAAGCTCGGCCCGGGCCACCGCGGCGTTGCCTTTTTCGATGGAGGCCAGGCTGAATTCCGCCTCGGATTCGGCCCGGTCCAGGTCCTGGGCGGGGGCGGCTTTGGCGGCCACCAGGGGCCGCAGGCGCTCCACGTCCTTGTTAGCCTTGCCAAAAGCCGCCTGGGCCTGGGCCAGCTGCCCCCGGGCGTCCTGGAGGGCGGCTTTGTAGGGCCGCTGGTCAATGACAGAAATTAACTGCCCTGACCTGGCTGCCTTCCTGGAAGAGCACCTTCTCCAGGAAGCCCTCCACCCGGGCCCGGACCTCCACGGTTTCCCGGGCCTCGGTACGGGCCACGTGCTCCCGGAACATGGTACAAACTTTAGAGGCGTCGCTATGTTACCTTGTCCGGAGGTGTTTGCCAATAATAATTCCTGGATAACTTTTGATTTTAATAATATACTAATTTAACTATTCTAAATGGGAACTTAGGGGGATTTTGAGGTATCCTGCCGATTCCAGAGAGGCTCCATTTCATTTCTCGGCCAATCAGGGGTGCGAAACTTAGGTAATTAATGAGGTCAGCCGTTTTTGCCGATTCAAGCATTAAATAGCATAGTTTTTTCCTGGACATGCAAAAAAACGACTTGCCCGCCATGGAGGCCGATTATGGTAAAAATTAAGGTAATTGCGCCGATTGTCGTACTGGCCGTTTTGGGGGTATATCTGGCCGCCGTTCTGCTGCGGGATGGGGACAAAGAGCTGCAGTTAACGCCTCAAGAGCTTGTCCCCGTACCAAGGCAGCAGGTTGCCGGCACCAAAGTCGGGACCGGCTGGAGCGCCAACGACAATCCCGCCGAGGCGGTGCAGGAAGCAGTCCGTCTGGCCCTGGGGCCCGATGATCAGGAAGCGCCTGATATGGCCATTGTCTTTGCCAGTTCCGGCAGTGACCTGAAGAAAATAGCTGCTCAATTAAAAGCCAGGTTCGGGGATAAAACCTATTTTTTCGGCGGGACCTCGGATTCCAGGGGCGTTATGACGGATAAGGGTCTGGTCCGGGCCGCCAAGAAGGCTTACGACCGGGACGCCATGGAAGGGAAAACCGCCCTGGCCATTATGACCCTAACCTCCCAGGATATCGTTTTCGGGGTGGGGTCCGCCGGTTTTGCCGAGCATCCCTCCATCCAGGAGGCTGCCCAAGGCGCCCTGGCAAAGGCGATAAAAAGGGCCGGCAAGTCCCTAACTGAACCTCCCAA
>VGSX01000456.1 GCA_016874895.1 Deltaproteobacteria bacterium | reverse complement strand
ATCTTCGCCCCGGTGGCGGCCCACTTATCCTTAAGGACGCCTTTGACAGACCTGGGCCCGGAGTTGGCCGACCCGGTTAAGCTGGATATTCCCTCCCCACGGTTTCAGGACACAGAAGTGTTCGGGAAGGTAATCTATTGCGATCATTTCGGCAATCTCATCAGTAACATCCCCTTTGCCTCCTTTAACTCCTGGCTGCAGGACCGGTCCGTGCAGATCCAGGTCGACGGCTGCCCAGTAACCCACCTGGGGATAACCTATAGCGACGCCCCTCCCGGTGCCCTGTTGGCCTTGGCTGGCAGCCACGGATACCTGGAAATCGCCTCTCGTCAGGGAAGCGCAGCCCAGATCCTCGGGGCCGGCCCCGGCGCCAGCGTACAGATTTGCCTGAATCCAACCTTCGAGAGGTGATCTCATGCCCCGCGATATCCCCGTCGGCAACGGCAGGCTCCTGTTGGCTTTTGATGAACACTACCATATCCGGGACCTTTATTTCCCCCACGTGGGTCAGGAAAATCACATCGGCGGCAGGAGGTGCCGTTTCGGTGTCTGGGTGGAGGGCCGCTTCTCCTGGGTCGGACCTGACTGGCAGATCGACCGGCGCTACGAAAACGACTCCCTGGTGACCCAGGTGAGCCTGTTCCATCCCGGCCTGCAGCTGCGCCTGGGCTGCCGGGACGCGGTGGATTTCCATGAAAACATCTATCTTAAAGAAATAACCATGGAAAATCTTGCTCCCGGTGAACGCCTCGTCAAGCTTTTCTTCCATCTGGATTTCAGCATTTCCGGCAATGACGTGGGGGATACGGCGGCCTTTGATCCCGAGACCGGAGGCGTCGTCCATTACAAGGGGGCGCGCTATTTCCTGGCCAACGGCCTGGTGGTGGGTTCCGGGGGACTGTCCCAGTATGCTGTGGGTCAAAAAGGGGTGGAGGGCAAGGAGGGCACTTTCCGGGACGCGGAGGACGGCCACCTGTCGGGCAACCCCATCGCCCAGGGCTCGGTGGACTCCGTCATCGGCCTCAGCGTTACGGTTCCCGGCCTCGCCTCGGCCCAGGCGGCGTTCTGGCTGGCGGCCTGCCAGTCCTGGAAGGAGGTCAGGCGGCTGGACAATCTGGTGAGATACAAACAGCCCCAGCAGTTGCTCCAGCGCACCGCGGAGTACTGGCGGTTATGGGTGCGCAAGGAAACTCCGCCGCTGGACCTGGTGCCCGACGAGCTGGCGGAGCTTTATCGCCGCAGCCTCCTGATTATGGCCACCCAGATAGATTGGCAGGGGGGCATCGTGGCGGCCACGGATTCCGACGTAATCCAGTTCAATCGCGACACCTACGCCTACATCTGGCCCCGGGACGGGGCCCTGGCAGCCCATGCCCTGGACCTCACCGGTTACCCCATTCTGGCCAAACAGTTCTTCGAGTTCATGGCCAAACTTATTGATCCCGCCGGGTATCTGCTGCACAAATACAACCCCGACGGCACCCTGGCTTCCTCCTGGCATCCCTGGTACTATAACGGCCAGAACCAGCTTCCCATCCAGGAGGATTCCACCGCCCTGGTGGTCTGGGCCCTGTGGCATCATTTTGTCCTGTACCGGGATATCGAGTTCATCAAGCCTTTTTACCGGCCCCTGGTGAAACGGGCGGCGGAATTCATGAGCCAGTATCGGGATCCGCTCACCGGCCTGCCGGCCCCGTCTTACGACCTCTGGGAGGAGCGCCGGGGCATCTCCGCTTTTACCGTGGGGGCGGTCTTCGGGGGCCTGACCGCAGCCTCCCTCTTCGCCACGGTATTTGGTGAGGAGGAGCGGGCCCGGAAATATCAGGCCGTGGCCGCGGAAATCCGGGACGCGGCCTCCATCCACCTGTGGCGTCCGGAGTTGAACCGTTTCTGCCGCCTGCTCCACCGGGGCCCCGAGGGCACCCTGCTGGCCGACCCGGTCTGCGATGCCAGCCTCTGGGGACTTTTCGCCTTCGGGCTGTATTCGCCGGATGACCCGCGTCTGGCCAGCACCATGCATACCCTGAAGGAAAAGCTCTGGGTGGAC
>VGSX01000455.1 GCA_016874895.1 Deltaproteobacteria bacterium | reverse complement strand
CTGGGGTTAGCCTTTTTCCCGCCCCCCTTCACAGCCTCCGCCACTGTCCTTCCGGCTTGACCCGGAAAAATCACCGCCCTGAGCGCCGCCTCGCGCCCTTAATATTTCTTTAAATTTATTTGCTCTTTCGGAATTAATAAATAATGGCCTCTGAATTACTGACCACCGGCGAAGACAGGGGGAAGGTCATGATGACCTCGAGATCATTGACCTTGGCGCTGACCTTGGCCTGGCTTGTGGGGCTGGCTGGCAGTCTCCAGGCCGCGCCCCTATACCGTTACTATACCACGGGACAGGGTGACGGCAGCATGGCGGTGGCCATCAACGATAAAAACCAGGCGGTGGTGAATTTTAACGACCGCGCCTATTTATGGACCCTGGGCGGCCTTACGGACCTTGGCGATCTCGGCGGCGGCAAGAGTTACGCCTATGCCATTAACAATCTCGGCCAGATCGTCGGTGAATCATATGTTAACTCTTCCAATTCCCACGCCTTCTGGTGGAAAACGGGGGACATGCAGGACCTGGGCGGTTTGACCGGTGGGGTGCGGAGCATTGCCGTATCGATAAATAATTTGGGACAGGCTGTAGGCGCCACCATTTACGACAATGACACCTTCTCCACTTTCACCTGGACCGGCAGCGGCGGCCTCCAACCCCTGGACTTGCAAGGCGGCCTCGCCTTTAAAATTAAAGACGACGGCCGCATGGTGGGCCAAAAGAATAATCATGCCTGGTTTTGGAGCGCCCCCGGTGCGGGCCAAGACCTGGGAACCTTGACGGCTCCTTACAACGGCGAATCTCAAGCTCTCGACATCAATCAAAATGGCCAAGTGGTAGGCTATGCCATGCAGCCAAATCCTCCTAACGACAGTGCTTCTCATGCCTTTTCCTGGACCCCGAACGGCGGCCTCAAAGATCTGGGCACCTTGGGGGGCCCCCATAGCAGGGCTTTCGGCATCACCAAAGAAGGCTATATCGTCGGTTGGGCGGATACCGGTTCTGGTACTGTGGGCTGTTTGTGGACCCCCAGCGGCGATAAACTCGACCTGAATGCCTTAGTTATTGATAAACCGGCAGGAGTGACTATTGGAAACTGCACGGGCATCAATGGCAAGGGTGTAATCGTGGGCCATGGGATCGATAATGGGGCCGCCTTTATGTTAGTTCCTATCCCAACTGCCAATCCTGCTGTCTTGGATTTGCTTCTGTTCCAATGATCAACAGTTGTGTTGTATTCGGAGAGTCACCGCGGCCCCGGCGCTCCTTGACCCTCCCCCCCCAACCACTCCTTCAACTTTTCTGCCGCCTTGCGGCTAAAACCCGGAACTGCCGCCATTTCCTCCACTGTGGCGTTTTTCAGGGCCTCGAGATTGGGGAAATGCTGCAACAGCCGTTTTAACCGCACCGGCCCCATGCCGGGAATTTGGCGCAGTTCCGAAGTCAGTAACTCTTGCCGCGCCCTTTTGCGGTGGTAAGTGATGGCGAACCGGTGGGCTTCGTCCCGCAGGCGCATGAGCAGCAGCAGGCCCGAAGAGTTGGGGGGCAAAAACAAGGGATTCTTCCGCCCCGGCAGAAACACCCGGTCCCGCACCCGTTGTCCGGCCTGCTCGGTCTCCTTGGCCAGGGCCGCCACCGGAAAAGATGCCGCGCCCGTTTCTTTCAAGGCTTCCAGCACTGCCGCCAGTTGCCCCCGGCCCCCGTCCACCACCAGCAAATCCGGCCGGGCCTGGCCCTTTTTGCCGTAGTGCCGCTTTACCACCTCGGCCAGCATGGCGAAATCGTCCTGGCCGGCCACGCCTTTGATGCGAAACCGGCGATAGCCCGATTTGTCCGGCTCCCCGTCGGTGAAGCTCACCAGCGACCCCACGGACTGGCTCCCCTGGAGAGTGGAAATGTCCACACACTCCAGGCGGTGCGGCGTCTCCGGAAGGCGCAAGCGGGCCTTAAGGTCCGTTAGGGCTTCCTCGGAGGAGCGCGCTGGCCTCCGGCGCTCCCAGGCAGCCCGGGCGTTGTCCCCGGCCAGGGTCAGGAGCCGCCCCCGTTCTCCCCTCGAGGCCGCCGCCAG
>VGSX01000454.1 GCA_016874895.1 Deltaproteobacteria bacterium | reverse complement strand
CGCCCCGAAGCGGATCATGCGGGTGATCCAGCCCTCCCGGGTGTACTCCGTCAGGTAGATGGCCGTGCCCACCCCCAGGGGCGAAGCCACTGCCAGGGCCACCAGGCTGAGGTAAATGGTGGTGACTATGGTGGGGAAAATGCCCCCGGCCCGCCCCATGTCTTCGATATCGTGTAATAAAAACTGCAGGGTGACCTGGGGCAGCCCCTTGAAGGAAATAAAGGCGATGATGAAAATGAGGAAGAAGAGGGTCAGCCCGGTGAAGCACCACAGCAGGCCTTTTACCAGCCGCTCCGTCAGGAAGGGGTCGATTCGCATGGCTTCGCCCTACTTCCGTCCGGTGATCAGGGTGGCCGTGGTGTTAAGAATCATGATGATAATAAAGAGAACGATGCCGGTGGCGAACAGCGCCTCCCGGTGGGCCCCGGAGGCATAGCCCAGTTCCAGGGCGATGTTGGCGGTCAGGGTGCGCACCGGGTCCAGGATGGAGGTGGGGATTTTCAGGGCATTGCCCGCCACCATAATGACGGCCATGGTCTCCCCGATGGCCCGCCCCATCCCCAGGATGACGGCGGTAATAATACCGGAGCGGGCCGCGGGAAGCACTAATTTGCGCACCGTCTGCCACTGGGTGGCCCCCAGGGCGATGGAGCCTTCCCGGTAAATATTCGGGACTGCGTTGATGGCATCGATGGAGATGCTGATCACCGTGGGCAGTATCATAATGCCCAGAATCAGGGACGCGGCCAGCAGCGACAATCCCGGTCCCCCAAGATGCGTCCGGATGAGGGGTACCAGCAGCACTACCCCCAAAAAGCCATAGACCACCGAAGGGATGCCGGCCAACAGTTCTATGGTGGGTTTGAGAATGCGGGTGAGGCGACGGGGCGCGAATTCCGCCAGGATGATGGCGCAGGCCAAGGCCAGGGGCACCCCGAAGATCATGGCCCCCAGGGTGACATAAATGGACGACAGAATCATCGCCAGGATGCCGAAATGGCCTTTGGTGGGGGCCCAGTGCGCCCCGAAGATAAAGTTGCCCACCCCCGTCTGGAGGATTATCGGCAGACCCTCTAGAAAAATGAAAACGGTAATCAGCAACAAAGAGCCGATGGCAGAGAACGCCAGCAGCATCAAGACTTTTTCAATAAGTTTTTCCTTGCTCATGATCTTGATTTCACTGAACCCCGATGAGTCCCTCTTTTTCCAAAATTCCCTGACCACCGGGCCCCAGGACAAATTCGTTAAAATCCTTTGCCACGCCCTCGGGCTTCTCCAGGGTCAGAAATAAAAATCGGCGGGTTAAGGTATAATCACCTTTCTTGATATTGGCGCAGCTCGGTTTCACCCCGTCAACGGCCAGGGCCTTGACCTGCTTGTTCACCAGGCCATACGATATATAGCCGATGGCATGGGGGTCGGTGGCCACGATTTCCCGCACCGCACCGTTGGAATCCTGCACCAGGGCGCCCTGGGTAATTTCCTTTTTTTTCATCACCAGTTCCTCAAAGGCGGTGCGGGTGCCGGAGCCTTCTTCCCGGGTGATGACATGGATGCCATGGGGCGGCAGGCCCAGAGCGGCCCAGTCGGTTATCTGGCCGGCAAAAATCTGCCGCAGCTCCTTTAAGGAGAGATTGTCCAGCCCTAAGGCAGGATTGACGATAATCACGATGCCATCCCAGGCTATGACCGTCTCATGGAGATGCTTTTCCCCGGGATATAACTCCCGGGAGGAGGCCCCGATGGCCGCGGCCCGCTGCTGCACGGCCATGATGCCGGCGCTGGAACCGCCCCCTTGAACATTAATCAAGAGTTCCGGATGATATCGCATGTAAATTTCCGCCAGCTTTTCGGCAAAGGGCTGCACCGAAGTGGAGCCGGCGACTGTCAGGGTCTGGCTGTGCCGGTCCCTCTTACCGCAGGCCGGGGCCAGCCAGACCGTGGCGACAATCACGAACCATACAACCAATAAGGAGTAATATCGGCGGGAACTAGTCATCCTTAAAAAATGTAAGCTTTCAGCCGTCAGCTAATCCATTAAGTTCAAATAGTTTTTGCTGATAGCTGATAGCTGATAGCTGATAGCTGATAGCTGATAGCTGATAGCTGATAG
>VGSX01000453.1 GCA_016874895.1 Deltaproteobacteria bacterium | reverse complement strand
CCACCCGGTTTGCCCTGGCCCGCAAGGTCTTTCAACTGACCCATGCCTATGACGGCGCAATTTACCACTATTTGGAGAAGGTGACCCTCACATAATGGCCTCCATCGATCCCCCCAAGACGGTGACTTTAAGCCGCGGTCGGCAGATCGACCTGTCGGCGCCCAACTACTACCGGGACCTGCTCACGGGTATTGCCTCGGAAATCCTCAATGAGCTCTCGGAAATAGAAAAAATTAATTTCGAAAAACTCGATGAGGAGGATTTCCAGCAAGTTGTCGGTATAACCCAGATACGCCTGTTGAATGAATTGTATTATAGCCTGGGCCAGCTCAAGTCCCGCGGGCTGGAGCTGAACGTTAAGCAGGCCATAGAGGATCTCAGGGACATCTGGAACAGCTATATTGATAAGACCAACCGCTCCGAGGCCCTGAAGTTTTTCGTGGAGCCCACGGACGCAACCAGGCAGTAAGCCATGGCCGTCAAGATCGGATTTGTGGGAACGGATGGCCGGAGCTTTTTGGCGGCCCTGGAGACCAGCCGTTCGGTGAGCGAATTCTACCCGGGGGACTATGAAGGCGTGGTAGTGCGGGGCACTCCGGCCATGCAGCCTTTTGCCCAGGGCCAGAACTGGCCCCTAGGGTTTATTCCCACCGCCGACAACTCCGCCGAAGCCTTTGCCGCAGCGCTTATCCGGGCTTTTGCCGGGGGGGAGTTGGATTACGCCCTGATCATGCCGGAGGCCCTTCTGTTTCACGGCCTGGTGGACCAGGTAGCTGCCGCGGGGCATGGGGATAAAATAATCGGTCTGGACAGACAGGCGGCATTTTTAGAGGCCGACAAAATCGCCGGGAAGGAACTCTGCGCCGAGGCCGGGATCCCCGTGGCACCCCGCTGGACCACGGTAAACGCCCGAAATTATAAAGACGTGCTGGCCATCTGCCTGGATTATCTCCACTCCCACGGGGGCGTGGTCCTGAAATACCCCTACAGCGCCGGCGGCAAAGGGGCCCGCATCATCCTGCATGCCTGGGAAATCCGGGAAGTTTATGATCTCCTGCTGAACGACTACAAGGACGACTATACCCAGCTTTTCGGTCGTAAAGGCCCCTGGCCTCTCTTGGTGGAGGCCCGGATGTCGGGAGTGGAAATCAGTTTTACCATCCTGGTGGATAAAAACGGCAATTTTCAGATTCTGCCCACGGCCATGGATTATCCGGAGCGTTTCGAGGGTCCGCCGGGAATTAATAATCCCATCACCGGCGGCATGGGGGCCATCTCCCCGCACCCGCTGGAAACCCCGGAACTCCTGGACCTGGCGGCCCGGACCATCGCCCGCCCCCTCATCGGAGCCCTCAAGGTCAGGGGGCTGCTCCGGCCCTGCGTCCTCTACCCCGGCTGTTTTCTTTCCTTCAGCGACAACTTTCGGCCCTCCATGCTGCGGGTCTGCGAAATCAATATCCGGCCGGGGGAGCCGGAATTCCAGCCGGTGGTGAAAAGGCTCCGGAACCTGGGGGCCCTGGTGCAGGCCATGGCCGCGGGCAATCTTCAGGAAATACAGCCGGAAGTGCGCCAGGATCAGCTCTGCCTCTGCCTGGCCCTGGTGACCGGACCCGGCGGCCCCAAACAGCAGAAAGGCTACCCCTGGTCCCTCACCAAGGGCGAACCCCTGGAGATCGATTTCGACTATTTTGCCAAGAAAAATATTACCATAATCCCTTCGGCCATGGACTGGGAGGCCGAAACCGGCTTGAAATCCGACGGCTCCCGGGTGGCCTACCTGGTGGCCAACATCACGGTCAAAGAAGGGCAAACGCCGGGGGTGGCAGCGGAAATCCTGCGGCAAAGGCTGCTCACCGCCTTTGATCAGGGCAAGATCCGGGTCATTCCCAGGGAGGATCAGGGCGGCAACCGCCTGGCCCTGCGCCGGGATATCGGCCAGCATTTTAAACTGGCGGAAGCATTGCTGGCTCAATGAGAAAAAGGCCTTCAGCTTTCAGCTTTTTTCTCCTGCCCAGGGTGAACGTGGGCACGAGAAAATTTCCATGATGCTTCAGACCGAAACGATCGTTCCCTATCGGGGCCACCCCCGATGATTAAAATCCCCCCTGCCCCCCCCTTATAAAAC
>VGSX01000452.1 GCA_016874895.1 Deltaproteobacteria bacterium | reverse complement strand
CAACTATTTGGGGCTGTCCATGGAAATGGGGGCCCTGATCGCCGGGGTGGCCATCTCCACTTATCCCTATAATGTTGATATAATGAGTAAAATAATCAACATCCGGGATTTCTTCCTGGTTCTGTTTTTTGTGTCTTTGGGCATGATCATTCCCAACCCCCTGAATAACTTGGGTTTGGTGGTTATTGCGGCCCTGGCCGCGCTGTTTTTAATCTGCAGCCGTTTTATGGTTACCTTTCCCACCCTCTATGCCCTGAAGAACGGCCACCGGGTCAGTCTGCTGGCTACCATAAATTTATCTAATGCCAGCGAATTTGCCCTGGTCATCGCCGCCATCGGCATGAAGCCGGAGTATAACCACATCGGCAAAGACATTCAGTACATCATAATCTTCATGTTTATGCTCACCTCCATTTCTGCTACTTATATGATTAAATACAGCCATAATCTTCAGAATTTTTTGAGCCGGGGGCTCACCCTTCTGGGTATTAAAGATCTGGGGGCCGCACCTGTGGAGGAGGCCGTCGAAGATCATAAGGACCTGGCTATCCTGGGGTTTTTCCGGACAGCCAGCGCCTTTGTGGCGGAGGTGGAAAAACTGCCCCAGGACTTAAAAGACAAAATCGTGGTGGTGGATTTCAATCCCAGGGTATATAGCAGACTGCAGGAAAAAGGCATCAAGGTATATTACGGCGATATCAGCAATACCGAGACCCTGCATCATGCCGGCATTGAGGGAGCCAAGGTAGTGCTTTCCACCATCCCGGATGAAATCCTGGTGGGCACCGACAATGCCAAACTTATCGTCCAGATGAAACACCTCTGCCCTGAGGCCAGGATCATTGCTAGTGCCGAAAGTCCCTCCAAGGCTCTGCAGTTATACGAGGCCGGGGCGGATTATGTCTACTGCCCCAACCAGCTGGCCGCCGAGCACCTGGTTCCCATTGTGGAGCGCTTCCTGCGCGGGCTGCCGGGCATGTTGCGGGAGGAGCATATTGAGCGCCTCAAGGAACGCCGGGAAATTTTGGACTAAAGGGAGATTGTGCTACGGCTGGCGTTGCCCCCGGCAAGGTTTTTACCTTCCTGGGAGATGATTGTGCCTTTTCCCAGGAGCAAGCCATCGAGGCGGAGGCGGACCTGAGAAATCACCTGGCCCTGTTTTTTTGCATCATATGAGGAAATCCACCCCCGCCGGGGCGGGGTCAACCCGTCCCTGCGGATCATTGTGCTTTAACGGGTCGGCACCATGAGATTTTAATTGTGATAAATGCTCCAGGTAGCGCGATATAATTTTGAACAGATTCAAATGAGATGATATATTATAGCAGCATTTTTCTCGAAACCGGAGAAAAGGTGAGGCCGGGGACAGAACTTGATCCCGGGCGGGGAATAACCGGACAGGAAAGGTAGACCAGAAATTGTGGCACATGATAAGGTTCAGATAGGCATTGTCCTGGGGAGCGCTTCGGATTGGCCGGAGGTGGAGCCCGCGGTCCAGTTGCTGCATGAGTGGGGCATACGTTTCGAGGTGGTGGTGGCTTCGGCCCACCGGTCGCCCCACCGGGCCCATGCCTATGCCAGCGAGGCGGAAGAGCGGGGACTGCAGGTGATCATCGCCGTGGCCGGAGCCGCGGCCCATCTGGCCGGGGTGCTGGCCTCGGTAACCATCCTGCCGGTGATCGGCGTGCCCATCGCCTCCTCGCCGTTGCAGGGGATGGATAGTTTATTGGCCACGGCCCAGATGCCGGCCGGGATCCCGGTGGCCACCATGGCCCTGGGTTCGGCGGGGGCCAGGAATGCGGCTATTCTGGCCGTCCAAGTCCTGGCGCGGCAGGATGCCCGGCTCCGGGAGCTTTTGCACAGCTTTAAGCAGGATTTAGCCCGCCAGGTGGAAAAATCCTCCCGGCAACTAGAGGAAAAAATCGCCCGACTTAACCAGACGGCCTGAGGGCCGGGTTTCCCCCGACTCCAGGCTTTATCCGGCCCCTTATGCACGAACAAGTCAAGTTGCCCAACGGCATGGTGGATCTGGCCATCGACCTGACGGCCTTGAGGCATAATTTTCTCCAGTTGCGGCAGTTCTGCGGCCCCGGAGTGAAGATTATGGCCGTCATCAAGGCCGACGCCTACGGGCACGGCCTCCTGCCGGCGG
>VGSX01000451.1 GCA_016874895.1 Deltaproteobacteria bacterium | reverse complement strand
AGTTTGGCCAGCCGGAGGGCGTCAATGGTGATCCCTTTGCGGGCCGCCTCGTCCATCATGTTCAGGGCCACCACCATGGGCCGCTCCAGGCTCATCAACTCCAGGGTCAGCTCCAGGCTGCGCCCCAACAGGGTGGCGTCGATGACCTGAACAATGACCTCGGCTTCTTCTTCCAGTAAAAATTTCCGGGATTCCAGTTCCGCGGGGTCGGTGGAGGTGAGGGAATAGACCCCGGGAAGGTCCACGCAGGTGATTTCCTCCCCTTCAAAAACCACCCGGCTCACGGTGTACTTCACCGTGGTTCCCGGAAAATTGGAAACCATGGCCTTGTAGCCGCTGAAGTAGTTAAAGATGGTGCTCTTGCCGCAGTTGGGCTGGCCAATAAGGGCAATTTTCATGGTATCTAACAATGTTGAAGCCGGGAAGATTTAGCTGTACCATTTTATAACGATTCCATAAAAATTGCTCTAATCTTGCAGGCTGGTGGGAGGCGCGAAGTTTTTTGCCCATACGGGCTTATGAACCCCGCCATGGAGGGCGCGGCAATAGGGCAAGTCATTCCCCCAGGAATGACTCGGTAGATGGACCAAGCGCAGGCTACTCTAAAAGGAGTAAGGTATCGAGCCCGGCCGTCGGCGCAGGCACCGCATTAATGCTCAAGTTGACTCCCACTGTGCTAGCGGCATAATAACCCGGTGCTTTGGTTAAATACAATCTGACCGCATCACCGGGAACCACCCTGAAGGACATCGGCCCGGGACCGAGCCCGTTGACAAAAAGAAAAGGATTGTCCCGGCTGTATGGATCGCCATGGTGGACATTGCCGTATTTCACCAGGTTTCCCTTAACATAAAGCGCCCAATCCATGCTCCGGTTCAAAAACTCGGCCACGTACCAGACGCCTCCGGAGATGTTGATGACGCAGGTAAGATTACTGGTCCAGGTGACATTGGACGGTTCAGATGTCCAAGAGATCCCGGGGCTGGTTCCGTGCACCAGCACATCGCCGATGGCCGCATCACAGCCCTCTGCCATAGTATACTCCAATTTAAGCCAGGCCGGGGTGTGCAGCGGGTCAGAAGAGTTAACTCCCGGGCCTTTGGCCCAGGCATACTGGTCGGAGGGCCCTTGGAAGCCCCAAGGCCCCCAAGGGTGCACCGAGGGGGTCAAGGGAGTGTCACCATAGTTATAGGACCAGCAGCCGTTGGGATTTTGGCTGTCGCTCCAGTCGGTCTTAAGGTCGTAGGTAATAGCCGCCGCTTGGGTGGAAAGAGAACAAACTGGCAGGAACATCAGGAAGATAAATACCGGTCTCAGTAAATTGAGTTTCATCTGTAGCTCCTTTCATGAATGAATTGCATCTGATCATGGCCCTCCATAGCGTTTATCTGAGGACGACAGATAAGTGGACAACCATACCCCCATCCAAGTCGGCATTAGAGAATATTAGCTTTCCAACTGACTCTCTGGCCAGGCGACTATTCTTCTTGTAAATTGGCATATAATCTAAAACTTCTAAAAACACAATATGGATAAAATTTATAGCAAAGTCGTATCCTGTGCTTTTCTATGCCCGGAGTCGCCGGGCCTGCGATGATCAACTGAAACTTCCTGAGATGGTGTGCAGAGCACTCCTTTTCCTTAGATAAGGCGTCACATGCACCAAGGTTTTGTCCCAAAAATCTTGACACCTTCATATACTTCTTTATATTAAAAATTTTGCAGGTTGCGGTCGCATTTTGATCCAGGCTCCGGTCCACTACGAAAGATGAAGAGCAAGAAGACCTTGCAGATCCCCGTCAACTCCATCCCCGACCTCGGCAAAGACGTGAGCCTGGACCTGGGCGATGAGTGGTTCCGCCATTGGCGGGCTGAAGATCCGGGGCTGGAATTCGACGCGGGGGACTTGACCGGCACGGTGCGCCTGGAGAAGCACGGCAAGGACATCCTGGTCAGGGGACACTTGGCCGGACACCTGGACCTCACCTGCAGCCGCTGCCTGGATTACTACGCCGCTCCTTACGACGCCGACTTCGACCTGCTCCTGCTGCCTGGCAGCGAACCCCTGGCCCAGGAAGAGGAATTGACCGCCGCGGACCTGGATGTGGATTTTATCTCCGGAGAAAACATTGACCTGCAAGGAATCGTCCGGGAACAGATCATCCTGTCCATGCCGCTGAAACCCCTG
>VGSX01000450.1 GCA_016874895.1 Deltaproteobacteria bacterium | reverse complement strand
AACTCGGCATCGGTTACCTCCAGACCCAGGCGGCGCCCGGCCTGGAGGAGCAGGGCCTCTTCAACGAGTTGGCTCAGGGCCATCTCCTTGAGCCGCAGGGACTTGATCATCTCGGGCGTCACCTCGCCCCCGGTCCGTTCCTGGTAGCGCTTCACCAACTCGTTGTATTGCCTGTTGAATTCGGTCATAGGGATGATGGCGCCGTTGACTTCGGCCGCCTCCTGGTCCCGCGACGCTTTATAAGAGCCCACGCCGAAGAAAATGAACACCAGCACGATGGCCCCGATGGCCAGGTAAATGAACCAGGATCGCGTCGATCTGCGCAGCCACTTTAACATGAGTTTGGGTTACCTCGACTTTTCTGTCGCCAGCCGGCCCGTCTCCCCCGAGGATGCTCCGCCGGGGCAGGGGCAGTTACCGGGTGGCGTCCTTAGGGCTTTCCTTCAACACTTTCTGGGCTTCCTTGGCTTCGGGGCTGTTGGGGTAGGCCTTCACCAATTTTTGTAACGTGTTCCGGTAGGCGCTCATTTGCTGCTGGTTTTTATAGCACAGGGCCTGGCGCAGGAGGCCGGCGGGGGCCAGGATGCTCTTGGGAAACTGGAGCCGGAGCTTGTTGAACTCCACCCCGGCTTCCTGGTACTTGCCCTCCTGGTAGAAGCTGTCCGCCAGGTAGTAGCGGGCTTCCGGGGCCTTGAGGCCCAGGGGCTGATTCTTCAGGTACTGGTGCAGCTGTTGCCGGGCCTCGCCGTATTTCTTGGCGTGATAGAGACGCATGCCCTCGGTATAATGTTTCTCTGCCGCGGCGCTTAAGACCGCAGGCTTGGGGGAACCGGGGGTGGAGGGGGCCGGGACGGCACGCTCCTTGGCAGGCGCCGGGGCTCCCTTGCGGCCTTCCAGGTCAGCCACGCGGCTCTCCAATTGCTGCACCCGGGCCTCCAGGTTTTGCTCCTGCTGGGCCAGGTCCGGGGCGGGAGCCGGGGCCGGGGCCGCCGCCGAACCGGGTGCGGTCTCGGCCGGAGGAGGCGGCATGGACGAGCGCATGCTGGGGAAGTTGGCACAGGCCGCAAGGAGCAGCAGGAGAGCTGCCGCCACCAGATACCGAATCACGCGTGCTTGCCTCATGTCGTGGCCTCCTGGATAGCTGGGGGTAACCGCGCCGACCAGCCCCCTGACGGTTTTTAACTAAATGTTTCATATTATTATCTTGCAGCTCTCCTGTCAAGAAACCCCTGCTCCGGCGAAGCCCGGATTTATCACGCCGGCCTGTGGGGGCTGCGGGAGGGCAAGTATCAAGCCTTGGCTGAAATGGAGATGGGGGGCGCCTCCTGGAGGCCCTCGCCCTGGAAAAGCTCATCACCTCCTTCGCTGTGCCCGGTTCTAACCTGGTGGAGAAGGTGCGTTATGTAATCCCCCCGGCCCCCCTTTAGAAAAGGGGGGAGAAAGAGGGCGGGTTTATATCAATGACCTACAGTATTTTGAAGGCGTGCCCCGGAAGTCCGGGCCTTTCAGGTGGGGGGCTATCAGGTGCTCCACAAATGGCTGAAAGACCGCAAAGGCCGCACCCTCGCCTTTGCCGACCTGCACCATTAACAGAAGGTGGTGGGGGCCCTGGCCGACACCATCCGCCTCATGGCCGAGATCGACGCCGCCATTGACGCCCACGGCGGCTGGCCGGATGCGTTTGCTGACGGCGCTCCAGGCCACAACTGACGGCGGGGCTTAGGCTCAAGTCCACAAGCAGCAGCACGCCAGGCAATGAAACCATGTCGGTCATCATGGACATAGATTTTGGATTACTTGGCGTTTTTCGGGCAGCCGGAGCGCGAGCTTGAAAAAGTTCTGGCGTGGGCCGCGCGGCCTGTGCTGCTAATCTCCAGTTTCTTGTTTTTTTGACAAGATTTTTCCTTAAACCCATTTAACTTAGCTAAGGATTTAGTTCATTTTGTTGTTTGGTTGCGGCCTTTGGCCGCGCCGGGTTTCTCTATCAGAATAAACCGTTATGCCGAGTGGCTTGACGGCCAAAGCGCAGATGTTAGTCAAAACGTTAACAATTGCCTAAAAAATGGGCCGCGGATTTAAGCTATCTGACTATTTTTGTTAGCTATTATGGTATGGCATGAAACTGGATGAAACTGTACTACACGCACATGCTCTCCGGCGTTCACACCGGATACGGCCTTCGTGGCTTAATTACTCGC
>VGSX01000449.1 GCA_016874895.1 Deltaproteobacteria bacterium | reverse complement strand
AGCAGATCAATGCCGATCTGGGGATGGGCGATTTCCCGGCCTCGAAAGATAAGGGATATCTTGGTCTTATCCTTTTGGGCCAGGAACCGGCGGATGTTTTTAATCTTAAAGGCGATATCGTGGTCTTCGATCTTGGGTCTGAACTTGACTTCTTTGACCTGGATAACAGTCTGTTTTTTCCGGGCCTCCTGGACCTTTTTACTCTGTAAGTACTTAAATTTGCCGTAATCCATGATCCGGCAGACGGGCGGATTGGCCTGCGGGGCTACCTCCACCAGGTCCAGGTTGGCCTCGGCGGCGCGGTTCAAGGCTTCGGCCAGGGGCATGATGCCCACCTGTTCGCCATCAGCGCCGATGAGCCGGACTTCGGCGGCCCTGATCATCCTGTTGATATTAACCTTTGGTTGTTTTTGGATAATATGTCCTCCCCGCGCTGGTGTTTACCGCCTGCTTAGCTTCGGTATCTGGCCCTCGGCCTGGAGACGCTGGGCAAAATCTTCCCAGGGCACGTCTTTAAGTTCGGCGCCGTCCAATTGCCGCACCGAGAGAGTTCGGGCAGTCACTTCCCGGTCGCCGACGATAAGCATATAAGGTATTTTCTGAAGTTGGGCCTCCCGGATCTTGAGTCCCAGCTTTTCATTGCGCAAGTCGGTTTCCACCCGCAGGTCATTTTCCTGAAGATGCTGCGCCACTTCCAGGGCAAAGGGGTGGGCCCGGTCGGTAACGGGCAGGATGATGGCCTGCACCGGTGCCAGCCAGACGGGGAAGGCCCCGGCGTAATGTTCGATGAGCACCCCCAGGAAGCGCTCCAGGGACCCGAGAATCACCCGATGCAGCATCACCGGCCGGTGGGGATTGCCGTCCGGCCCGATGTAGGTCAGATCGAAGCGCTCCGGCAGGGTGAAATCGCACTGCACGGTGGCGCACTGCCAACGCCGGTTGATGGCGTCTTTAAGCTTGATGTCGATCTTGGGCCCGTAAAAGGCCCCCTCGCCCTCGCAGGTGTCGTAGGGCAGATTCCGGGCCCCGAGGGCGTTTATCAGGGCCGTAGTGGCCCGCTCCCAGTCTTCCTGGGAACCGATGGATTTTTCCGGCCGGGTGGACAACTCCACTTCGTACTCGAACCCGAACAATTCCATGACATCGGCCACAAAATCGATGACCCCGGCGATCTCGGCCTCCACCTGGTCCGGGCGGCACAGGATATGGGCATCGTCCTGGGTGAACTGCCGCACCCGGGTGAGGCCGTGGAGCACCCCCGAGCGTTCATGGCGGTGCACGGTGCCCAGTTCAAAGTAACGGATGGGCAATTCCCGGTAGCTGCGGATCCGGGATTTATAAATGAGCATGTGGGAGACGCAGTTCATGGGCTTGATGCCATAGTCGACGCCCTCGATCTCGGTAAAATACATGTTCTCCCGGTAATTCTCGAAATGACCGGAGCGTTTCCAGAGATCGAGCTTGAGGAGGGTGGGGCCCATGACGATCTGATAGCCCCGGCGGAGATGCTCCCGACGTTCGAAATCCTCCAGCAGGACCCGGAGGCGGGCCCCTTTGGGATGATAGATGACCAAGCCGGGCCCGGCTTCGTCTTCAATGGCAAAAAGTCCCAGGTCTTTGCCTAGCCGGCGGTGGTCCCGGCGTTTGGCCTCGGCCAGGAAGTGTAAATGCTGGTCCAGTTCTGCCGGGGTGGCGAAGGCAGTGCCATAGATGCGCTGCAGCATGGGGTTGCGTTCATCCCCCCGCCAGTAGGCCCCGGCCACGCCGGTGAGCTTGAAGGCCCGCAGGTAGCCGGCCGAAGGGATATGAGGGCCCCGGCAGAGGTCCACAAATTCCCCCTGCTGGTACAGGCTCACCTGCTGGTCCCGTAACTCCTGGAGCAGTTCAACCTTATAGGTCTCGCCCTGGCTTTTGAAAAAGTCCACCGCCTCCTGCCAGGAAACCTCCCGGCGGGAAAAGGGCAGGTCCTGCCGCACCAGTTCCTGCATGCGGGCTTCAATGCGCTCCAGGTCTTCCGGGGTAAAGGGCTGGGGCGGATCGAAATCATAATAAAACCCGGTTTCGATGGCCGGACCGATGGTGATTTTGACCCCCGGAAAGAGGGAGCGCACGGCTTCCGCCATAATGTGGGCGGCGCTGTGGCGGACGATGTCCAGGCCCAGGGGAGAGTCCTGGGAAACCGGCGCGATGGTGCAGTCG
>VGSX01000448.1 GCA_016874895.1 Deltaproteobacteria bacterium | reverse complement strand
CGGGTAATCCTGGCGAAAAAGCCGGACCGGATAGCCCCCATCAACCAGATCATGACCGAGCACCTGGGGGAAATCTCCCGTCACCTGATGGGAACCAAATTGGAACACCGGTCTGATGACACCGCCTCCTTTGTGTTGGATTACCCCCTGCTGCCCGTTCGCCGACGCTTCTGGGAACGCATCCTGCGGTCCATTGACCAGGCCGGCACCACGGGGCAGCTTCGCAACCAACTTAACGTAGTGCATGAAGCCGCCCGCAAAACTGCTGACCTGGCACTGGGGAATGTGGTAGCTGGAGATTTTGTTTTCCTTCAAAACGCCACCAAGATGCTCCAAACCGGGGTATTGCCCCGAGAAATTGATGAGCATATCAAAAAATTGCTCGCCGGCTCAGACGATGAGGTTCTTAAAGGGCGGCTATGTTGCCTCATCTTTCTCATCGGCAAGCTGCCCCGAGAGGGCGGGGCTGATCTGGGGGTGCGGGCTACTCCAGAAGTTTTGGCTGATCTATTGATTGAAGACCTCAATGCCGGTAGTGCAGATCTGCGGAAACGAATTCCTCCCTTGTTGCAGGAGCTGGTAGACGCCGGCCTGTTGATGGTGGTGGGGGATGAGTATCGTCTCCAAACCCGCGAAAGCAGCGCCTGGAATGTGGAGTATACCCGGCAACTGGCAGCGTATGTCAATAACCCCCAAATGATAGCTACCAAACGAGCCGAGCTTTTCCAAGAAACTTGCCGCTCCATGGTAAAGCCGCTAGCTCTCAGGCAAGGGCAAAGTAAAGTCCCTCGCGACCTAAGTCTGCATTTCGGGGCCGAGTTGCCCAAAGATGCCGATCAAAAGATTTATGTGTGGGTGCGGGACGGCTGGGATGACAATGAAACCTCCGTCATCGCCGATGCCCGAGCCGCCGGCAACCAGTCGCCAACGATCTTCGTCTTCATTCCCCGTCTGTCAGCCGATGAGTTGAAGAACCTTCTGGCCAGCTTCCATGCCGCTAAGGCCACCCTGGAGATTAGGGGCGTACCCGCTACCCCCGAGGGTCAGGAGGCTCGCCAGGCCATGGTAACCCGCCAAGACGTGGCCCAAGTTCGCGTTCAGGACCTTATCGGCGCCATTTTCAAACAGGTCAGGGTGTTCAACGGCGGGGGCCAGGAGATCACTGGCACAGGCATGACGGAAATGCTCCGGGAAGCCGCCAACAACTCCTTGGCCCGGCTTTATCCCGCTTTCAATCAGGGTGATCACGAGGGGTGGGCAAGAGTCAAAGAACAAGCCCGCAGGGGTGACGGCAACGCCCTGGCCAAAGTGGAGCATCTAGGCGATCCCCCCACTCATCCGGTTTGCGCCGCCCTGCTGAAATATGTGGCGGCCGGGAAAAAGGGCAGCGACATCCGCAAGGAGTTCGACGGCCCGCCCTATGGCTGGTCCCGAGACGCCATTGACGGGGGCCTTTATATATTATTGGTAAGCGGTCACCTGAGGGCTCTTGATGTCAATCATAATTTGGTGGATGCGGGAAATCTGGAGAGCGCCAAGATCGCCCAAACCAACTTCCGGGTGGAAGCGACCACGGTAACCGCGATGCAGCGTCTCCAGGTGCGTAAGCTCCTCCAGGAGGCCGGCATCCCTTGTAAGCCCAACGAAGAGTTGGCCGCCATCCCCCCGTTTATTGCCAAGATGAAAGAGTGGGCCACAGAGGCCGGGGGTGAGCCGCCTTGCCCCCTGATCCCGGATACGAAGCATTTGGATAAGATTGCGAATCTTACAGGAAATGAGCAATTAGTCGAAGTGTTCAATCAGAAAGACGTTCTGGGGCCGCAGATCAAAGAGTGGCCCCAGACTGGGGCCACCCTTAAGACCCGCCTGCAGCGCTGGCAGACCCTCAAGGCCCTGCTGGGGCAAGCCGGGGGACTCCCCCAGGAGGCGGACTGCAAGACCCAGATGCAGGCCATTGCCGACGGCAGGATGCTTCTAACTAACCCTGACCCCACGCCGGCGGTCTGTGACCTGGTGACCCAGGCGCTGCGGGAAACCCTGGTGCAGACCCAGGCTGAATTCCGCCAGGTATATGAAATGGAAGCGGCGGAACTGGGAAGCGACGCTAACTGGCAGAAGCTGACCCCGGTGCAGCAAGAGAACATTCTCGCGGAGCAAGGGTTGACGGGAGTGCCGGCCATCGCCACCGGGACCGAGGCAGAGATTTTACAGTCCCTCACGG
>VGSX01000447.1 GCA_016874895.1 Deltaproteobacteria bacterium | reverse complement strand
AATCAGCTTTCAGCAAAAACAATGGGTTAGGGAAACTAAGCGAAAAACCAGTGATCCGCCACCTTGGAATAACTATTTGAATTTAAAGCATTAGCTGATGGCTGTAAGCTGACCGCTGAACGCTTACAACTATTTTAATAACCAGTAAGTGTACAGTATTGCCATTAAAACACCTTTGACAATCTTTCTGGCAGTATTTATAATCTACCAGTAAGCTTTATATAAGCCCAAATTGAGCGATTTGTAGCCGTAACCTTTAGGTTGCGCTGATTTACCCGCACCCATCAGGTGATTGTTAGCGCAGGCTAAAGCCTGCGGCTACCAATGAATTTCCCCAACAATCGCTCAATTTAGGATAAGATTATAGGAGGTGATCAATGTCGTTCACCTTTGGCCGGAAAGCTGTCATGTCCCTGGTGGGGATAAGCAAGATGCAGCTTGATCATTGGGACCGCGCGGGGATAGTCAGGCCAACTAAAGCCGCGGCCGGCAAGGGTTCCCGCCGGGAGTATGACTTCAGGGACCTGGTGGCCTTAAAAGTGGCCAAGAGGCTTCGGGATGAAGGCGTCAGTTTGCAGAAGGTCAGGAAGGCCCTGTCTTACCTGAGGAAGAACTTTCCCGAGAAAGGAATCCACTTATCCGAGTTCCGTTTTCTGACCGATGGTGTAACCATACAATGATCTTGGCACCTTATTTCCGGGAGACTTTTTAAAAGGCTTGATAACGGTTGCCGGGAGGGAATCATGTTGAAGGAATTTAAAGAATTCGCCATGCGCGGCAACGTGGTGGACATGGCCGTAGGTATTATCATCGGGGCCGCCTTCGGGCTCATCGTCAAATCCCTGGTGGCTGACGTCATCATGCCGCCCATCGGCCTGGTCCTGGGGAATGTGGATTTCGCCAACTTATTTGTCGTACTCAAAGAGGGGAAAGTAGCGGGACCCTACGCCACCGTGGCGGCAGCCAACCAGGCCGGCGCGGTTACCTTGAATATCGGTCTGTTCATCAATACGGTGATCAATTTTATTATCGTGGCCTTTGCCATCTTCATGGTGGTGCGGACCATGAACCGCCTCAAAAAGGAAAAGCCGGTAGACCCCACCACCAAGGAGTGCCCTTTCTGCCTGTCCGCCATTCCCCTCAAGGCCAGCCGCTGCCCCCACTGCACTTCGGAGCTGGCCCAGAGCGGGTAATAGCCCCTGCTTGGCCCAGAAGCGAAGCCTGCGGCCGGGTATAAAAAAGGGCAGTTCACCCGGGGCGCCTGTCTGCAGGTGAACTGCCCTGTCGGTTAGGCTTGAGGTGTTTCCGGCCCCGGTTACTGGGTGGGGCGGCGGCGCTGCAGGAGCAGGAGGCCCGCCAGGCCGCTGCCCAGGAGGAGCAGGCTGGCCGGCACCGGGGTGGCTACGGTGTGACCGTAATACCAGGAATAATCATATCCTTCAAAATAGACCGTATCCCCGTTTTTGAGGTAGGCCCCAAAGATCATGAACAGCGTGTCGCTGTCAACGTAATCGAAGTCCGGGATGGGTGTGCAGTCCCAGTTATAGGCATAATGCTGAAATGGGTATTTGGAATAGTAGGCCCCCCCATATCCATTGGCAGTGGAATACCAAAAACCCCCATAAAGGTAGCCATAGCCGTCAAGGTAATAGAACTGGTTGCTGGAGCCGGCCTTTTGGTCCAGGGTATGTCGGCTGGACCACTCCGCCGTGGCCATGCCCAGGTAAAAACCGTCTTCCGGGGCGGTGAAATACATATAGGTATAATTTCCGGCATCTTGATAAATATACCCGTCACAGGCGTCCTTGGCGGAGGGGTTCGGCCCCCAGCCTTCCAAGCTGTGCCGCGAGGAAAGGCTCTGCCCGTCGCTCCAGTCCATGGAGGCGGACTGTTTTTTGAGCCACTGAACCCCCGGGGCATCCACGGCCGACTTCAGCGGCGGCGGGCCATATTGATAATCAGAGGCCGAGTTGGAATCATAGGGATAATAGGCATAACCGTAAACCCACGATCCGATATACCCGTCATACGGGTCTATAAAGGTGCTGGAACCATACTTGCCGAACTGGACGGTGTACTTCACTTCCACATCCATGTTCACCATGCTGGCCAGGGCCGCCCCGGACCAGAAGACCGCCACCAGGGTGAGGATAAGCCCCACCCGCCAACTTTTGCCGATTTTTTTCATTTTCCTGCCTCCGTTGTTGTGATGTCTCGGTTAACCGTGCTG
>VGSX01000446.1 GCA_016874895.1 Deltaproteobacteria bacterium | reverse complement strand
CTTTTTTTTACCTAACTACTTCAATACTTTTTGTCAATCATTAAGAATCGATGCCACATATTCAAACCTTGTTGGGAATAAAGGTACTGTTCTGGAAATGATAGTACAGTATGATGAGGCGCAAAAACATTTTGAAGAAGCTGAAGATTTTATTCAAAGATAATTAGCCAGATTTATGGAGCTAATATATGGCTAATAATCACTTTCCCTCATAATTGAGAGTAGCTTATTAATGCTACAAATAATCGTCTGCATCAAGCAAGTGCCCGAAACCCAGGAAGTGCGCCTGGACCCGGTGACGCATACGTTGAAGCGGGAAGGGATTAAGTCCATTATCAATCCCTTTGACCTGTATGCGGTGGAGGAGGCCTTGAGGGTGAAAGAGGCCCAAGGGGGCAAGGTGACGCTCCTCACCATGGGGCCGCCCCAGGCGGAGGAGGCCTTGCGGGAGGCGTTGGGATATGGGCCGGACGCGGCGGTGCTCCTGTCGGATAGGGCCTTTGCCGGGGCCGACACCTGGGCCACCGCGCTCACTTTGGGCCGGGCCATTGAGAAGCTGGGCGGCGCGGACCTGATTTTCACCGGCAAGCAGGCCATTGACGGCGACACCGCCCAGGTGGGGCCGATGCTGGCTACGGTGCTGAATATTCCTTTCGTGGCCTGGGCGCGAAAACTCACTTTTACTGATAACAACCGCCTCCAGGTGGAGCGTCTCCTGGACCACGGCTACGACGCGGTGGAGGTGGAACTCCCGGCCCTGATCACCGTGGTCAAAGAGATCAACGAACCCCGGATGCCGTCCTTCAAAGCGAAACTTAAGGCCAAGAAAGAACCCATTCCCGTCTGGCGCTTGAATGACCTGGGCTTTCAGCCGGAAGAGGTGGGGCTGGCCGGGTCCTTCACCCAGGTGGTGAAGGTCTTCCCGCCCCCGGCCCGGGGCACCTCAGAGACCTGGGAAGGCCCGGCCCCGGAATTGGCCGCCCGCCTGTGGCAGAAACTTAAGGCCCTGGGGAGAAGTTAACCCCCTTTAGATCATAAAGCGGATGACCCTCAGTAACGATTTTAAACGGACCGGCAATTGGCTTTTTCGATGGCGGAGCTATCTGCCTTTACTATTAGTGCCCTTTTTCATCATTGTTCTGAGGGATTTCACATATCCTTATGGTTCCCATAGTCTTGATCTGCTGTGGGAGATTTTTTGTCTGGGGGTGTCTTTTACAGGGCTGACTGTAAGGATTCTGACCATCGGTCATGTGCCTTTCGGCACGTCCGGCCGAAATACGGCAACCCAGTCGGCCAACGTCCTGAACACCACCGGGATGTATTCGGTGGTCCGGCATCCTCTTTATTTGGGCAATTTTTTAATTTGGATGGGAATTTCTCTGTTTGTCCGGATCTGGTGGTTCAGTTTAATCATTTTGTTCGTTTTCTGGCTCTATTATGAACGCATCATCTATGCGGAGGAAGAATTTTTGCGGCAGAAATTTGGGGAGGCTTTTTTAGATTGGGCCTTAAAAACTCCGGCTTTTATACCGGATTTCAAGCAGTGGAAAAGCCCTGCCCTGCCTTTTTGTATCCGGACCGTGTTGCGCCGTGAATATTCCACCTATTTTGCTATTATTGCAGTTTTTACGGCACTGGAAATCATTGCCGCCTCCCTGGTAGAACGGCGGCTGGTTATAGACTATCTCTGGCTGGGGCTGTTTCTTGTCAGCCTGACCTTCTATCTAGTCGTCAGATTCATCAAGAAACGGACTGACTGGCTGAAAGTCTCGGGAAGATAATTGACTAAAGGTTTCTGCGGCATATGAGCATAATCTTTTACGCTGAAAAGTGCACCGCCTGCGGGGAGTGTGTGGATGTCTGCCCCTTCGGGATTCTGCGCCTTGAGGGAGGGGCGCTGAGCATCGCCGAGGGCTGCAACCTCTGCGGGGCCTGCGTGGAGGTCTGCGAGCCCGAGGCCCTGGCCCTGCCCGAGGAAGAGTCCCCATCTCCTCGCCCGGAAGTGCCCCCGGACGGCGTCTGGGTCTTCGCGGAGCAGCGCCGCGGGGAACTGGCCTCCGTGGCATTGGAGCTTTTGGGTGAGGCCACGCGTTTAGCGCAGACCCTTAACGCCCCGGTGGCCGCGGTGCTCTTCGGGGATAACGTGGAGCACCTGGCCCCTGCCCTGCTTGCGGCCGGCGCGCAAAAAGTTTACTTGGCGGAGCACCCGCTTCTGGCAGAATTCTTAGAAGAGGGCTATGCCGCGG
>VGSX01000445.1 GCA_016874895.1 Deltaproteobacteria bacterium | reverse complement strand
ATATTCCGGACCGGCGGTTGTTGGCGGAAGTGCTGAGCGAGCAAAAGGGCGGGCCGGTGCACCTGGCGGCGGCCTCGAGGGGAGAACGGGGGCGGCTCCTGACCCTGGCCGGGGACAACGCCCGGGCCGCCTGGGAGCGCCGGAGGCCAGCGCGCTCCCCCGAGGAAGCCCTAACGGACCTTAAGGCCCGCTTGCGCCTTCCGGAGACGCCGCACCGCCTGGAGTGCGTGGACATTTCCACTCTCCAGGGGAGCCAGTCCGTGGGGTCGCTGGTGAGCTTCACCGACGGGGAGCCGGACAAATCGGGCTACCGGCGGTTTCGCATCCAAGGCGTGGCCGGACAGGACGATTTCGCCATGCTGGCGGAGGTGGCCCGGCGGCACTATGGCAAACCGGGTCAGGCCCGGCCGGATTTGCTGGTGGTGGACGGGGGCCGGGGCCAACTGGCCGCGGCGCTGGAAGCCTTGAAAGAAGCGGGCGGAGAACCTTTCCCGGTGGCGGCTCTGGCCAAAGAGGTTGAGAAGGCCGGGCAACGGGTCCGGGACCGGGTATTTTTGCCGGGGCGGAAGAATCCGCTGTTTTTACCGGCCAATTCCCCGGGCCTGCTGCTGCTCATGCGCCTGCGGGACGAAGCGCACCGGTTCGCCATCAGCTACCACCGCAAAAGGGCGCGGCAAGAGTTACTGACTTCGGAACTGCGGCAAATTCCCGGCATGGGGCCGGTGCGGTTAAAACGGCTGTTGCAGCATTTCCCCAATCTCGAGGCCCTGAAAAACGCCACAGTGGAGGAAATGGCGGCGGTTCCGGGTTTTAGCCGCAAGGTGGCCGAGGCTTTGAAGGAACGGCTGGCCAAAGACTAACCCCGGAGGCGCAGAGGACACGGAGAGGGCGCAGAGAATTTTGGCCCTGACGCTCAGCGCCAGGGCCAAAATTATTCTTTCCCCTGGGTATATTCTCTGTGCTCTCGGTGTTTCTGGGGTTAATCTTTTACTGGCTCTTTCCCCCGGCCGGGGCCGCGGTGACCCCCTTGAAAATATTGATCATTGGAAAAGAAGTAAATCCAACACGGCAGGATTGGCGGTTGGAGGAACTATGGTAGGAACTAACATATAGGCGGCGCCCCCGCCGCCCATCTGGCCGACGATGACCCCTTGGGCATTAATCGCGATGCCGTCCCCAATTTTTCCCGCCGGAGGATTGACAACCAAAGTATTCAGGTTGAGTTTGTCCCCGCCGGGCGTCCATAAACAACCGGCAGTGAAACCTTCCAGGTTATAATCCGCCCAGCCGGCGATAAGGCCATCTTTATTAATGGCAAGAGCTCTGGCATCGGGGCCGCCCGGAGTGCCCAAATCCTGGAGGCCGCCGCCCTGGGTCCAGGATAAGGCGCGGCAAGGAAAATAATGATTTTCAGGATTATTACCTGCCCAGCCCACCACCTGGCCACTTTGATTAATGTCGGAGGCTTCGGCATAGCTAAAGCCCGGCAAGGTTCCCAGGTCTTGCCCCGGACCGGGGGCGGTCCATAGCCAGGCATGGTTATTTTTTGTTCCGACCATGCGGCCGTCGTCTTTAATCTTAAAAGCTAAGCCGCCAACCAGGTCCAGGGGCTGGAGGCCCCCGGCTTGGGTCCAGATGAAAGGGACCCAGTCGTCCCCGTAAACGGTGTAACCCAGCACCTGCCCCAGATTGTTGATGGAGCCGGCCATGCTGTCAGTCCCCCCTGCCTGCAGGCCCAAGTTCTGCATATTCCCTGATTCCCACAAGAAGGCGCGCTTAGTGGTGGCGTTGATATAGGACTCGCCGACGATTTGACCGAGATTGTTAATATCATAGCCAAAGCTCTTGCCGCCGCCCAGGTCACCCAGGTCCGTGAGCCCGCCGCTTAAGGTCCATAAATAAGCGCGGTCGTTAAAATTCACCAACGCCTGGTTATTATCGTTGATGGCCACCGCCATGCTGCCGTCACCCTGTCCCGTGGTATAGTAACGGTATTGCGGCGCGGCCTGGAGATGGCCAGCCAGCCCCACAAGCCAGGCCAAGGTCAGAGCCAAGGTCAATGATCTCGAGGTCATCATGACCATCCCCCTGTCTTCGCCGGTGGTCAGTAATTCAGGGGCCATTATATATTAATTCCGAGAGAAGAGCAAATAAATTTAAAGAAATATTAAGGGCGCGAGGCGGCGCTCAGGGCGGTGATTTTTCCGGGTCAAGCCGGAAGGACAGTGGCGGAGGCTGTGAAGGGGGGCGGGAAAAAGGCTAACCCCAG
>VGSX01000444.1 GCA_016874895.1 Deltaproteobacteria bacterium | reverse complement strand
GCCTGGCCGCCCTGGTGGACGTGGACGTGCTCGACAACGACCCGCTGTTGCGCTGCCCGGCCCTTGAGCTTTTGCATGCATGCTACCTGCTCCAGGAAAATCTTCATAAATTGGGTTGCCCGGGCGACATTGGTATCAATTCCTTCACTGTTTTGTTCGGGATGAACAGCCCGCCGGCAAAACGTCATGGATAGATTGTGCGCCGCGAACAGCTGAACGGCCAACAGCGCCTGCAACTCGTCCTGGGGATCAATTCCAGAAATGGCAGCAGCGACCCGTTTGCCGGCACTTAGTCCTTTTCCTGCGATAACGTCTTCTGTGGTGACTCCCATCAAGCTCGTTGATTCAAACATTAATTGAAGCTGCAACTCAATATCAGACGTTCCCAGAAACTTAGATTTCGTTCTTCCTGCATCTGGGGTTTTCGCAGCCTTTACAACCCTTAGCCCTTTGCATTTTGCCGTAGTTTTTGATGGTTTCTTCAAGTTTGTTCTCCAGGATGCTTTGGTGGTTCTCCAGGTTCCTTAGAACCAAGAGGGCCACTATGTTCACAAAATTACTTCGCATAGCCGCCTGGCTTATGATTTTCGTACACCCTTTGGCGAACCTTGGCGCTGTGCTCGAGGACGCCTATCCGGGTATCGCAATAGTCGTAAACCCGGGCCTGGTCCTTACCTGGGGCTGCCCGCAGCACCCGGCCTAGGTATTGCAGCAGACGGCCATCGAACCGGATCGGCGTGCTTAAGAACAGGGTTGACAACTCGGGGCAGTCGAAACCCTCGCCGATGAGTTGTGCGGTGGCCAACAGGACTTTGACCTTGCCGACCCCCAGGGCTTTCACTACGGCTTGGCGCTCGCTGCTGCTCATGTCGCCGATTAACACCACGCTCTCGATGCCCTTTGGGACCAGGCGTTGCGCTAAATCTTTGATGTGGCTCTTCCGGTCCGAGAGCACCAGGCAGATGCCCCCGCCGTTCGCGGCCTCCTGGACTATGTCACCGACGATCAGGTCGTTGCGCTCCGAATCCTGGGTCAGCTCGCTTAACATCTGGGAATACTCGGTTGAAGCATCGAACTTGGACTCGAAGTCAGTTTCCCGCCACACGACCTCGACTCGCAGCACCTGGCCGGCATCTTGTAGCGCTGCCCGATTCACCTCAAACACCAGGTCGCCCAGGTGCCACCAGATCAAGCGGGTGAGCCCATCCCGCGCCAGGGGGTGGCGCTCAACCCCAGCATATACCGGCAGTCGAAGGCGCTCACCGCCTCGGTAAAAGTTCTGCTGGGGCACCGGTGGCACTCGTCTGCAATCAGAGAACCGATTTGTGGGGCAACATCGTAAGCTATCTTATATAAGCTCTGCACCAGAGCCACCGTGACCTTATCCCCAATACGCTTTTTCCCATTGCCGATGACTCCCACCTCGCTGGCCGGGATGCCCAGGAAGGTTCCGATCCGCTCCACCCATTGCTCTAAGAGCTCCAGGGTGTGCACCGCTACAAGGGCCGGCTGCCGTCGTATGGCGATGAGGTCTAAAGCCATGACCGTCTTGCCGCTGCCGGTGGGGGCCGCCAGGACTCCGAAGTCACGGCCCATAACGGCGCTGACGGCCTGCTCCTGAAAGTCGTACAATTCACCGGTGAAGGTAAAGTCCACCTTGGCCAGGGATCGGCGCTGGTCATTCACCTGATATGAAATGCCAGCTTTTCTGAGGATCATCATCAACTGTCGGGTGGAGCCCCGGGGCACAAAAACCTGGCCGTGGGCGATCTCGTAGCCCTTGATGAGCGGTGGGATATTCCCGGTGTAAAACCTTCGCTTTTCGGCCTCCAAGTAGTTCGGGTTCGGAAACGTCAACCGGCCCAACACCTGCTCCAATACCTCGGCGGGGAGGTCGCTGGCGAAAAAACTGGTTTTTCTACCAACTGAAAGTCGCATCGCAGTTGCCCCTCTACCCATCGCTTAAGGCCGCCTCACAGGCCGTAGCGCAGGCGTACCGGCCTCTTTCCCGCTTACGGCAAAAGCCCCACCCCTGCCGGGGATTGGGTCCGTGGTTGGCTTCGAAGTGGGGGCAGTCGGCACAGGTCAAGAGGCGCTTAGGGGGGATGGCTGGAGGTTCAGCGCCTGCGGGGGTGCTGATTGGCTCCTGGCCTGCTAGTGTAGTGTCTCACAAATAGCTTGTAAATAATTCCGCCTTTTGTTAGTATGAAGATGGAAAGGAGGCGGACATGGGAAGAATTCATACCATAAATTTGACCCCTGAAGAATTAGCCAAATTGGCC
>VGSX01000443.1 GCA_016874895.1 Deltaproteobacteria bacterium | reverse complement strand
CGCATCCGAGACAAACCGCAACACATCGATAAAGTTGCTTTTACCCGTCCCGTTCTGCCCCACCAGCACTGTCAGGCGGCCAAGGTTCACCTCAACTTCAGCCAGGCTGCGGTAGTTTTTGGCATACAACCTTTTAATCATGGCTGTCTTCTCACTGACTCATACAACCAATGCTGTTGACTTAAGAGTACCTATGAAAAATCCCCCTATATCCCCCTTTAGAAAAGGGGGACTTTTTAAAGGATATCCTCTATTTCCCCCCTTTTGTAAAGGGGGTTAGGGGGGATTTTAATAAGTTGCCAACTCGCCATCTCCCTAAGTCAACGGCATTGCTCATACAACCTTCGAGTTGCTTCCTTCGCCTCTTAGCCAGGCTTCAAAATAGCACAAAAAAACTTAATAAGTCAAATATTTCCCTCTCAGACAACCAAAACCTCAAACCATTCTATTGACAACAGGGATGAATATTTGATATGACCAACTGGTCACATAGAGAAAACCCGAAATCATGAGCCAGATCGTCCGACCCACATTTTTGAATCTCCCTGAAGACAAGCAGGCCCGCATCATCGAGGCCGCCTTGACGGAATTCGCCGACAAGGGCTATCCCCAGGCCAGCCTCAATACCATCGTGGCCCGCTCCGGCATCGCCAAGGGCTCCCTGTATCAGTATTTCACTGATAAGACAGGGATTTTCCTCTATATCTTTGATTTTGCCATCTCCGTGGTCCGGCGTCTCCTGGTCCAGGTAAAAGAGAGCACCCAGGAGGAGGACTTTTTCACCCGGTTGGAAAAGTCCCTGCTGGCCGGGGTAGCCTTTATCAAGGAGCATCCGAAAATTTACGGGATTTATCTGAAAATCCTTTTCGACCAGCAGGCGCCGCAGCGTCAGGAACTGCTCCAGGCCGTGCGCCGTTTTGCCGCAGACTATTTCCACTCGCTGCTGCGCCAGGGTCGGGCCCGGGGAGAACTGCGCCAGGATCTGCCGTTAACCACCACCACCTTTGTTCTGGACGCCCTGCTGGACCGTTTCCTGCAAGCGGCCAGCGTCCCGGCTTTTGACGTGTCCCTGGGTCTGGATCAGGCCGGGGAGGAAGAGTTGCTCCGGCGGGTGCAGGAATTAATGGATATTATCCGGCACGGCCTGGCCGCCGGGAAAAAATATGAACCATGAACCTTCCACTTTGCACTTTGCACTTATACGAGGTCTTAAGATGGGCGGCAACGGTTTTTTTAAGGACCCGGATTTAATCCCCCTGCATGACAAGGTAATGGCCCAGGAGCGTCTGTCTTTTGAGGATGGGTTGACCCTGTACCGCAGCGCCGATCTGTTGGGGGTGGGCTATCTGGCCAATCTCGTCCGGGAGCGGCTCCACGGGAATAAGGCCTATTACATCGTTAACCAGCACATCAACTACTCCAATGTCTGTATCAACGGCTGTAAATTCTGCGCCTTCGGCAAGGAGTCCGGGGATCCGCTGGCCTATGAGATGAGCCTGGAGGAAATCTTCGCCAAGGTCAGGGAGCGATTGGCGGAGCCCATCAGCGAAATACATATCGTGGGGGGGTTGCACCCCCACCTGCCGTTTTCCTATTATGTGGACATGCTCCGGGGCATCAAGAGGCTCAGGCCCACGGTGCACCTGCAGGCCTTCACCGCAGTGGAGATTCACCACCTGGCGGGTATCGCCGGCCTCAGCATCCCCGAAACCCTCACCGCTCTGCAGGAGGCCGGCCTCGGGTCCCTGCCGGGGGGCGGCGCTGAGGTCTTCAGCCCCCGCATCCGCCAGAGTTTATGCGCCAAAAAGCTCTCTCCCGAGGGCTGGCTGGAGGTCTGCCAGACGGCCCACCGCCAGGGGATGTCCACCAACGCCACCATGCTCTACGGGCACCAGGAGACCCTGGAGGAAAGAGTGGATCATCTCATCAAGCTCCGGGCCGCCCAGGATGAGACCGGGGGGTTCCTGACTTTCATTCCCTTGGCCTTTCATGCCGCCAACACCGGGTTGCCCCACCTGCCGGAGACCACCGGTTTCGACGACCTCAAGAACCTGGCCGTGGCCCGCCTGCTACTGGATAATTTCCCTCATATCAAGGCCTTCTGGATCATGATAGGCCCTAAAATAGCCCAATTGGCCCTGACCTTCGGGGCGGATGATATCGACGGCACCGTCATCGAGGAGCGCATCACCCACATGGCCGGCGCCCGGACGGCCCAGGGGCTTACCCGCCAGGAACTGCACCATCTCATCCGGGAGGCCGGCCGGGAACCGGTGGAACGGGAC
>VGSX01000442.1 GCA_016874895.1 Deltaproteobacteria bacterium | reverse complement strand
TCTGGAAAAGTTCCTGGCCGAGGCGGGGGGAAAATGAGCCGCCTCTTTCAACTCTTCATCTGAGAACTTTCAGTTCGCCGCGCTCTTCTGGTAGATGGGCGACATATCCCGCAGAGTCTGCACCACTCCGGGCATGACCTCCAAAAGACGGTCGATGTCGGCTGCCGTGGTGTCCCGGCCGAAGGTGATGAGCAGGGTGCCCTGGGCCAGGGCGAAGTCCATGCCGGTGCCGATGAGCACGTGGGAGGCCCGGAGGGACCCGGAGGCGCAGGCGGAGCGGGTGGCCACACAGATGCCCTCTTCATCCAGGAGCAGCATCAGGCCCTCGCCTTCGATGAACTCCACCGAGACGGACACCAGATGCGGCAGCACCTGGGTGGGGTGGCCGTTAAACACCAGGTGGGGGATGCGCTCCTGGAGTCCCTGGATCAGCTTCTGCCGCAGGGCCTGGAACCGGGGCAGGCGTTCGGGCATTTCCAGGCGGGCCATTTCCGCGGCCAGGCCCAGGCCCACGATGCCCACCAGGTTCTCGGTGCCGGCCCTTTTGCGGTTTTCCTGGACCCCGCCCTCAATGAGGGGCCAGATGGGGGTGCCCCGGCGCACATACAGCGCCCCCACCCCGGAGGGGCCGTTGAACTGGTTGGCGGCCAGGCTGAGCAGGTCCACCGGCAACTCTTTGACATTGATGGGAATGATGCCGGCCGCGGCCACCGCGTCGGTGTGAAAGACCACCTTGCGCTCTTTAGCGATCCGGCCGATCTCGGCAATGGGCTGGACGGTGCCGATCTCGTTGTTGGCCATCTGGATGGTGATTAAAATCGTCTCGGCGGTGATGGCCTGGGCCACCGCGGCGGGGTCCACCAGACCGTGGGAGTCCACATCCAGGGAGGTGATTTTATAATCCACCAGGCGCAGGGTCCTCAGGGTATTGAGGACTGATTTATGTTCGATATTCGTAGTGATAATATGACGGCCTTTCTCCCGTTGCGAGAAAGCCACCCCTTTTATGGCATGATTCACCGATTCCGTGCCCCCGGAGGTAAAGACAATATCCTGGGGCTCGGCATTAAGCAGGGCCGCGGTCTGCTGCCGGGCCTGATCCAGGGCCTCGGCCGCGGCCTGCCCGAAGCGGTGATCGCTGGAGGGATTGCCGAAGACATTATCCACGATCTGGTGCATCCCCTCTTTTACCTTGGGGTGCAGCGGCGTGGCGGCATAATTATCTAAATATACCACACTCATGTTTCCATCCTCCCGGAAGTGGCCATCTTAGTGCTCATGGGGCAAATCGGCGCCGCAGGATTTACAGAATGGGGCTTCCCCTTTATTTTCCATGTCGCAGTAGGGGCAGTAGCAGGCGTCGATTTTTTCCGGGGCATGGGGTACTTTCTCGCCTTCGCCGCTCACGGCTTTATTGGCCTGCCGGTCCCGGTAGTTTTTGATGGCCGCGTGCAGGGCGTCGGCCCCCAGGTTGGAGCAGTGCAGCTTGTTCTTGGGGAGTCCTTCCAGGGCCTGGGCCACGTCGTTGTTGGTGATTTTCATGGCCTCGTCCAAAGTCTTGCCCTTGGCCAGCTCCGTGAGCATGCTGGAGACCGCAATGGCCGCGCCGCAGCCGAAGGTCTTGAATTTGATGTCCTCGATGACATCATTATTGACTTTCAGATAAACGTTGATCATATCGCCGCAGACGGGGTTGCCCACTTCCCCCACGCCGTCGGCCTCGCTGATTTCCCCCACATTGCGGGGGTTTTTAAAATGATCTAAAACTGTCGGAGAATACATAGCCTGGTCGCCTTTCTTTTATGCAAGAGTGAAATAAGGTGCCAAGAGCTTCGCTTAACCAGTTTTTGGTTTCGAAACAAGGTTTTTTGTAGGGGCGAGGCGCGAACCTCCCCTACAGAACGCATCCTAACTAAGTAAAAAAATAATAAGAATGATTCTTATTGATATCAAGCAAGGCCGGAAATTTTCCTGGCAGAGTGAGAAGTTTTACCCGAGGAGACGGGAATCCGGCTGCTCCGGCCCGGACGAACAGGGAGTCGGCAGGCAGGCTGTGGGCGGATTGAGGTCGGGGACGTTGCAGACCTGCCGTTCCGTCCAGCACCAGAACCTGCGGTAGGCCAGGATCAGGGCAAGGAGGACGGCCACGGTCACCGTCAGGAGGAGTTCCAGGCGGGAGACTAAATACTGGATGGCGGTCCCGAAGGCGTACCCGGCCGCGGCCATGCCCACGGCCCAGATGCTGCAGGCCACTATCTGCCAGATAATCAAGGGGGCGGGCTTTAG
>VGSX01000441.1 GCA_016874895.1 Deltaproteobacteria bacterium | reverse complement strand
TTGCCTGGCAGCAACCGAGACTTACCCTGGAGCGCGTTCAGGGGGAACTGGGTAACGTCGCGCTCCAGCTCCACGGCACGCTGGACGGCGACAGACTGAATTTTTCCTTCACGGGACATAACCTGGCCGGCTGCGATTGGCCCATTCCCAAGACGGTGCAGGGCTCGCTAACCTGGAGCGGTACAGTGCAGGGAACTCTATCCGAACCTCGCTACACCCTGCAGGCCCAGGCCCGGGGACTGGCCGTTGATACCGTGGAGATCCCGGCTGCAGAGTTAAGAGTGCGGGGACAGGGTCTGCCGCCCCACACCGGCGCCCTCACTGCCACCGCGGCAATGATTCAAACCCCGGCGGGAACCATCCGGCAAGTTAACCTGGCCATCGATGGCGCCAGGAATCTCTGGCGTTACAACCTCAAGGCATCGTCCCCGGCTCCGGGGCCCCTGGCCGAACTCCGCGGCAGCCTGGACCTGGGACCGCGTCCCGTGTCCTTGCTGGTGGACCGCTTGCACCTTCGAATATATGACCTTAATCTTAAAAATCGCACCCCGGTGCAGGCCCGGTTCCTCCCGGGGGTGGACCTGCCCACGGCCGCCCTGGAGCTCAACGGCGCTACGGTGCAGGTAGCAGCCCGGCTGCAGGGGGATGAGGTGGCCGCTAGCCTGGAGGTGCGCCAGTTGCCCCTGGCGCTGGCCAACATCAAGGGATTAAAGGGTATGGCCCAGGCCCAGGCCACGGTCTCGGGATTTATCCACACCCCTCAGGTGGAAGCCAGGATCAGTCTGGCCCCCCTGACCTATAAAGCCTTTTCCCTGGAGGCCATTGATACCACCCTGCGATATCGGGAGGAGACCCTGCAGGTGACCGGCCAGGCCACGGAAAAGCCTGAAGGCCTGCGGTTGCTTTGGGATGGGAGCCTGCCGTTGGCACTGTCCCTGGCGCCTTTCCATTTCAGCCTGCCGGATGCAGATCTGAACGCCAGAATCCGCACCGAGGGGGCTAACCTGGGACTGTTGGCAGAATTTAGCGAGGAAATTTCAAAAGCCGATTGCCCCCTGGATTTCCAGGCCCGGATTGCCGGGGCCTGGAGCCGCCCCGAGATTGAGGCCGACCTCCGCTGGCAGCAGGGGTATATCACCCTGAGCCAGGCCGGCATCCCCTTTGCCATTACTCCGGGAAATCTCAGTTGGCAGAGAAACAGGGTGTCTCTCCCCCAACTCACCCTGGTGAGTGGCGGGACTGCTATTTTTTCCGGACAGGTTGAACTCACCGGCTATGAGCCCCAGAAAATAACCGCCAGGGCTGACCTGAATAATTTCAAGATACTAGATCGGCTGATGTCCGAGGCTTTTATCAACGGCGGGGCGACCCTGCAGGGGCCCCTGTCCGGACTGGATCTCCGGGGCCAGTTCAGTATACCCCGGGCCATCATCAACCCAGCCCTGATCAGACCCACAACCCGGCAGCACCCCGATATTATCCTCGTGCGCCAAAAAGTTACCGACACATCGAAGAAAGTCCAGCCCTCCGACCCGGTGCCGGGTCCTTTTGACCTGATGAACCTGGCAGTAACGTTGCAGGCCCCCAACAACATTTTTGTGAGAGACCAAAAAACCTCGGTGGAACTCAGCCTCTCCCTGTTCGTGAAAAAACCGCCCCGGGAGCCCCTGGCCCTGGCCGGCGTGGTGCAATCCCTGGAAGGCCAGATCGATGTTCTGGGCAAGGAGTTTAAGCTGGTGCGGGGCATCGTGACCCTGCCCGGGGTGGCCCATCAGGAACCCTTTGTGGAGGCCCGGGCTACCCACGACATGACCGACGCCACCCTCACGGTGGATGTCTCCGGGCCCATTAATAAGCCGCACATCGCTCTTTCCAGTACACCCCCACTGGCGCCCAATGACCTGTTGTCCTATCTGATTTTTGGCCGTCCCACCTCGGCCCTGAGCCAGGAGGAATTCAATGCCCAGCAACAGGCCGTGGGCGTTTTAGGAGGTATTACCGCCACGAAAATTCAGGAATTGCTGGGAGAGGATTTTCCCATCCTGGGGAATGTGGCGGTGCGCAGCACCCCCGGGAGCATCGGCCTGGTGAAACCGCTGGCCAAAGGGCTGAACATCACCGTGGAACAGCGCATCAGCCCTAAGGCCAGGGAAGACCCGGCCCAGGTGCGCCTGGAATACCGCATCAACCGTAATTTCCGTCTCCAGGCCGAACAGGGCCAGCGCAACACCGGGGCCGATGCCTTGTTCCGGTATGATTTTTGAGGAGAAACCTTCGGGGCCCATAACGA
>VGSX01000440.1 GCA_016874895.1 Deltaproteobacteria bacterium | reverse complement strand
GTACTTTTTTTGGTGAACAAGGAGAAATATGCCCCCCATCCGCCCTATGGTCATTTTCATGTCGCCCAAACGGACGCCGCTGGGCTGCCTGGACGACCGTGGAGTTAAAAGGCAATGCGACCTCTGCTCCGGCTGCGCTACCCGCCGGCTTCCCGTGCAGCCGCGGCCTGCCCGGAAACCGTTGAGAGGCCGGTCGTGAAACGGTGGCCTGGCCCTCCTGTTCTGTCTCTTCCGCACTGCCCGGCGGCAGGGCGCTGGCATCCTGGCGATGGTCCTCGTCCTCTCAGGCTGCGAGGCGCTGCTTGATATCCGCCATATCGCGCTCCAATTGACCGATACGGCTTTTAAACTCCTCATGTTCATCCCGGCGGACAATGACCTCATAAAGCCGATTGAGCCGGTCGTTGGTTTTGTCTATGCGCAGAATGACGTCATTATGGACAGCAATAAGCCGCTGGCTTAGTTCGGCTTGGATTGAATCGATGCGCTTGTTGGTTTCATCAATGCGCTTGTTGGTTTCATCAATGCGACCTGTTAGCTCTTCACGGATGTCGTCAATGCGCTTGTTGGTCTCATCGATGCGCTTGTTAGTTTCATCAATCCGCCGACTCTGGTCCGCCAGATGGGTGTTAACGTCATCAAGACGTTTATTGGTTAACGTCAGAGCAGTCTTGATTTCGGCCTGCTCATATCGTATTTCTTTTAACTCCGGGAGAACCAGCTCTTTTATGACCGAAACGATGTCTTTTAGTTCCATCAGACAGCCTCCAGAGAGATGGCTTCATTATAGAGCAGATTTTAACCGACTGCAAGGCGTTAGTCATCACACGGCAAGACAGGTCTGGACCTGGGCCAAAGGTCTGGGTATACTGTGGCTATCCCCAGGTGCTATGGCAGAGGAAGCCGTACTTTTTTGGGTGAATAAGGAGAAATATGCCCCCCATCCGCCCTATGGTCATTTTCATGTCGTCCAAACGGACGCGGACTTCCTGGCCCATGCCGGGATAAAAACTTATATTGACGCGGCCCACGCTATTGCTCACAATAAGGTCATGATAATTGACGAACAGATCGTGGCCGGACGGCAGGGCACCGGGAAGACCGAAACCCTGGACATTCCCGGCATCACTGCGGAGGTGCGCTACCGGCTGCAACCCGGCGAGCCGGAGGTGGCCGTCCGGGTCATTCCCTCCCTCATCTATTACTCGGAGACGGAAACCCTCATCGGCGACCAGGTGCTCTCCCGGGGACTGGCGGAGCACCCCGACACCTTCCGCTGGATGAAACGGGGGATTGCCCAGCGGGTGGCCAAGCGCAAGAAGACGGCCCAGGGCCATAAAAGCCCGGCCCAGGCGGGGGAGGATTTCCTCTCCCTGCTGGTGAACTATGCCTCGGATCAGATATCCCTGGCCGACGACGAATTCACCTTCACCGCGCCCACCGAGGCCTTCGAGGATTTTCAGGATTGGCTCCGCCGGGTGTGCGAGGGTTTGGGGATCAGGAGGCTCAGGATGCTGGATGAGCCCACCGCCTGCGTGCTGGGTTACCACGGCGCGGCCCGCCGGGACGACCGCTTCGTGGTCTTCGACTTCGGCTGCGGCACCCTGGATGTCTCGGCGGTGCGCATCGACCTGGCCGCGCACCAGGAAAACAAGGCGGTGCAGTTGGGCAAGGCCGGGCGCGATCGCTGTTTACGTCAAGAACAACAATGACTTGCCGAACAATTGCACCCGGCCTTAGCGCCGGGTGAGGATTGAAACGGATTGGAGTTACCGCCGAAAACCAAGAACAGGCATTGCACCCAGCCTTAGCCCAAGTTTACCACTTTGGCCCCCAAATCGGCCTGGAAAGGGCCAAAAATGGCCATTTCACAAATGCATCTGGTAGATATTATTCTATTTAGCTTGCGAAATGGTCAATGTAGTGTTAGAAAATATATTTTAATATTATTTTTGCTTGACACCGGACCCCGGTTTTGCCTAGGATAAAGTTATGTTTATCCGCGCCGTTCACAGGAAGAACCGGGGCTTGGGCAAGGTCTATATCTATCACCAGCTCATCGAGTCGGTCCGGACCCCTCAGGGCCCCCGGCAACGCATCCTCCTGAACCTGGGGACCCTGGACATTGCCCCCGAGGAGTGGAAGGACCTGGCCGACCGCATCGAGGCGCTGTATCTCGGACAGCCGGGGCTGCTCCCGCTAACGCCGCCTCTGGAAACCTTGGCCGGGCATTATGCCAGCCTGCTGCGGCAGAAAGAATTCAGCCGGGCGGCCACGGACCAGACCGCCGAACCCGAAAGGG
>VGSX01000439.1 GCA_016874895.1 Deltaproteobacteria bacterium | reverse complement strand
TTGGCGCTTTCTTTTCGATGTCAGTGAAGCCCTGGCCGTTTTCCGGCTGCCCATTCCGGTTCCCGGCGAGTTTCCCGGCATCGAGACCACCCTGTTTCAGCCCAAACCGGCGCCGGTGGACCTCCCTAACGACGGCCTCCTATTGGGGGAGCACTGGCGCCTGAACCGCTGCCGCAAGGTATGTCTCCAGTCTCTGGACCGGCAACGCCACGCCTACGTGGTGGGAAAAACAGGCACGGGCAAATCAACTCTGCTCCTCAGCCTGATCCTGCAGGACCTCCAGGCCGGGCGCGGCCTCGGCCTCATCGACCCCCATGGCGAACTCGTGGAAGAAGTGCTGGCCTGTATCCCTGCAGCCCGTGAGAATGATGTCATCTACATCGATCCCCAGGATCCGGACCGCGCCGTGGGCCTCAATCTGCTGGAGTGCACTACCTCCCTGGAGAAGGATTTCGCCATCAACTATCTCATCGAGGTGTTTGATGTCCTCTATGATCTGCGCCAGACCGGCGGGCCCATTTTTGAATTGTACATGCGCAACTCTTTGCAGCTTTTAATGGAGCAGCCAGGGCCCTTTACGGCCTCGGTTCTGGAAGTCCCCAGAATCTTCCAGGATAGGCGTTTTCGCCGGAGGCTCATCGAAAACTGCCGGAATCCCTATGCCCGGAAGTTTTGGGAAGATGAGGCCCTGCAAGCGTCCCGGGACCTGGATTTGCCGAATATTGCCCCCTACATTACTTCCAAGCTGAGCCGGTTTGTTTATAACGATTTTATACGCACGATTCTGGGGCAGCGGCGCTCCACCATCAATTTCCGGGAGGCCATGGATGAGGGTAAAATTTTACTGGTAGATTTACGGAAAGGCCTGCTGGGGGAGACCAACAGCCATTTTTTAGGCATGCTGCTGGTGGGCAAGCTCTTCGCTGCGGCCCTGAGCCGCACGGAGGTAAAGGATAAAACCAGTCTGAGGGACTTTTATCTGTATGTGGATGAATTCCAAAACCTGGCCACCCCCACTTTTGTCTCTATCCTTTCGGAAGCCCGCAAGTACCGTCTGTCCCTGATTCTGGCTAACCAATATATCAGCCAGCTCAAGGAGCATATCATCCATGGCATCTTTGGAAATGTCGGCTCCCTGATCAGTTATCGGGTGGGCTTCAACGACGCCGAAATCCTAAGCAAAGAATTCGCCCGGGTGGTGTCCGAAAACGATCTCCTGGGCCTGTCGAATTTCAACGCCTATGTCAAGCTGCTGGTGGACGGCAGCGTCACCGCACCCTTTGACCTGCGCTCTTTGCTGCCGGATAAGTCGCCCCGCCCGGAGGTCGTGGACCGCATCCGCCAGCTGTCCCGGGAACGCTACAGCCGCCCCCGGGAGGAGGTGGAAGCCGAGGTGCGCACATTCTGGCTGGATGAAGAAGAAGCATAGGCTGCGGCAGAGTAAAGAGGATTGATGTTGTTTGTTCACGGAGTCAGAAGATGCCCAACGCTTCCCCTGCTGGCCGGCTGCCGGTCATGCAAAAGCAGTTCACCATCCTGGTGCATACTTTTTATCACAGTTTCCACCAGGAGGACCGGCGGAATTTCTTTACCAGAGTCTTAGCCCAAGGCTGGCGGCCCTGGCTGTGCCGCCTGCAACCCACATCACCGGCCACGGCAGCGGAAACCGTCATCGAGTCGTATTCCCGGGAGCTGCGGAAACTATACCATCCTGCCAGTCTGGAAGCCCTCTTCCCCGAAATCCACCGCTGGGAAAGTTGCTTTCGGTATTATCAAGACATCTGTCAAACAATGAATTCTGGTTCAGTGAGATATCGCCGAATTTTCTCATGGCCGTCCTGTTCGAAAAATTTAAATGGGGGTTAGAGCTCCATCTGGATTTCCAGGGGGTCATGGAGGAAGTGAAGGATATTTTCCAATATCAGGAGACCCTTAATACCCGCCACCTTAACAATATGGTGGTCTTGTTGACCATAGGCGCCTTGCTAACCGACTTCTTCGGCATGAATGTGGTGGAGAAATTTCAGGAAGTTTCCTTGTGAAAGCAGTTTGATTCGTGGGAAAATGTCTTACATTTTCTCAGCAGCCAAGCTACGGCGCTGTCACAATTATTTGCCAATATCATAATCGGTATCATAATTGGATTCGGGGGCTGGGGGCTGTATCGCGGTCTGCGAAAATTGTGGAACCTACTCGGGCTGGCATGGAAAAGATTCTTATACCCGTCAGATTCAAGGTAGAATTTGTCCCTTTTTTTCTGCCACCACTTATTGACTGACGAAGCGCTGCCCCGCCTGGCCCCTAAAATTGCCGCTTACGTGCGGGATATCGACCGGGGC
>VGSX01000438.1 GCA_016874895.1 Deltaproteobacteria bacterium | reverse complement strand
CGGCACCCTGGTAACAAAGGAGGATAAGGATATGGAAGACATTCTGGTGTCAGGGGTGGCCTATAGCATGAATGACGCCCGGGTGACCCTGAGCCGCCTGCCGGACAAACCGGGCATCGCCTCCCGCTTGTTCAATAAAATCGGTCAAGCCAACATCGTAGTGGATATGATTATTCAGAACACCAGCCTGGACGGGCTGGCGGACATCACCTTCACCGTGCCCAAGGGCGATCTGAAAAACACCCTGGACATCGTCCGGCCCCTGGTGGATGAATTGGGCGGCGGCCAGATTACCAGCGACGAGCACATCGCCAAGGTGTCCATTGTGGGCGTGGGGATGCGCAACAACGCCGGCGTGGCGGCCCGCATGTTCTCTTCCCTGGCCGCGGAAAACATCAACATCATGATGATCAGCACCTCGGAAATCAAGGTTTCCTGCGTTATCGAAGAAAAATACATGGAACTGGCGGTGCGAACGCTCCATGACGCCTTCGGCCTGGAGCAGGCCCGCCCCCGGGGTGAATTGACTTAGAGGGATGAGCTTATGCGGTTGGTAAGTATCTACGACACGACTTTAAGGGACGGCACACAGGCCGAATACTTCAGTTTATCCCTGGCGGACAAGATCCGCATCGCGGAAAAACTGTCGCAGATCGGCATCCATTACATCGAAGGCGGTTGGCCCGGGGCCAATCCCCGGGACCGGGACTTTTTCACCGAGATCCGGAATTATAACCTGGGCCACAGCCGCATCGCGGCGTTCGGCAGCACCCACCACAAGGACCGGCCGCCGGAGTCGGACCCCGTTTTCCTGGAACTGCTCATCAGCAAAGCCCCGGTGGTCACCATCTTCGGCAAATCCTGGGACCTGCACGTCAAGGAAGTGCTGCGCACCACCCCGGAACGCAACTTGGAAATAATTACCCATTCCCTGCGCTACCTTAAACCCCACGTGCAGGAATTGTTTTACGACGCCGAACATTTCTTCGACGGGTTCCTGTCTGATCCCGAATATGCCCTCAGGACCCTGGAGGCCGCCCTGGCGGGGGGAGCCGATTGCCTGGTGCTGTGCGAAACCAACGGCGGCGCCCTCACCTCCAAGGTGGTGGAGATTATCAAGGCCGTGCAGGCCCGGTTCCCTCTGGCGCCCCTGGGCATCCACGCCCACAACGACGCGGAGATGGGGGTGGCCAACAGCCTGGCCGCCATAGAGCTGGGCGCCAGCCAGGTCCAGGGGACCATCAACGGCTTCGGGGAACGCTGCGGCAACGCCAATCTCTGTTCCATCATCCCCGGCATCAAATTAAAGCTCGGCCTGGACTGCATCAGCGACGACAACCTGCGCCGGATGACCGAAATAGCGCGTTTCGTCTATGAAATCGCCAATATTAATCCCAACCGCTACCAGCCCTATGTGGGCCGCAGCGCCTTTGCCCACAAAGGCGGGGTACATGCCGCGGCGGTGAAGCTCAATCCCCTGGCCTACGAACACATCCGGCCGGAACTGGTGGGCAACTTCCGCAACATCCCGGTGTCGGACCTGTCCGGCAAAAGCAATATCTTCCTCCTGGCCCAGGCCCTGGGTTTGCATCCGGGGGATCACGACGCCGCGGTGCAGGCTGCCGCCCAGAAGATCAAGGAATTGACCCAGACCCCCCATCAACTGAAGGAAACCGATGTCCTGCAGACCATCCTGAGCAAGGTCAAGGAGTTGGAATCCCAGGGCTATACCTTCGAGGAAGCCGACGGCTCCCTGAAACTCCTGATGTTTGCCACCCTGGGGAAAGGCACGGATTTCTTCCGCCTGCTCAGCTACCGGGTGGTGGATCAGAAAGTGGGTGACATCGAGGCGCCGGTGCCTGAGGCCACCCTGCGGGTACGGGTGGGCCTCAATGAAGTCCACACCGCCGCCCTGGGCAACGGCCCGGTGGACGCCCTGTACAATGCCCTGCTGAAGGCCCTGATCCGCTTCTACCCCCGGCTGGTGGAAATGCGCCTGGACGACTACAAGGTGCGGGTCCTGCCCGGCACCACCGGCAGCACCGCGGCCAAGGTGCGGGTCCTCATCGAATCCCGGGACGCCCATGACCGCTGGGGCACCGTGGGCGTCTCCCACGACATCATCGACGCTTCCTGGCAGGCCCTGGTGGACAGCATCAATTTCAAACTCTATAAAGACGATCAGGCCGCCCGGGAGGCGGCGGTTAAAAAGTAAGGAGTCTGAGCCGTCCAGGATCGGGATTCCCGGGGGCAACGTGGAAAACAGGATGAAATCCCCTCGCTTCTCCAGGGGCTGAGCATTACCCAAAACTTTTTATCAGCCTGATATCATTTCAATTATTTCCTCT
>VGSX01000437.1 GCA_016874895.1 Deltaproteobacteria bacterium | reverse complement strand
GGGGCGCCGAAAACACCCTGCTGGCCTTGACCCATGAGCTTTTGCAGCAGGGGCATGCAGTCACCCTGGTGACCGCGGAGCCGCAACCTCCCCCGTCCCTGGCCGGGCGGCCCAACCTGCACTGGCAGCCGGTTCCGGTCTGGCCGGGAAAGGTGGGGCGGCTCCTGGGCTTCGCCATCAATACCCGGCGGGTCCTGCGGCAGGGTCAGTATGACCTCGTTTTCAGCCTGGAGCGGACCCTGCGCCAGGACGCCTATAGGGCCGGGGACGGCTGCCACCGGGAGTGGTTGCAGCGACGGCGGCCTTTTGACTCAATCCCGGAACGACTGCACCTGGCCGCCAGCCCCTTCCACCGGACCCTGCTGGGCCTGGAAAAGATTCTTTTTCATGACCCCGGGCTCAGACTGGTGATTGCCAACTCCCGGCAGGTGGCTGCAGAGGTCATGCGGCATTATCAGGTGCCCGAGGACAACATCCGGGTGATTTACAACGGGGTGGACCGGGAGCGCTTTGCCCCGGAGAGGCTGGCCGCGCTGGCGAAAGACCCTCAGCCCCCCACCATCCTCTTTGTGGGCTCCGGTTTCCGGCGCAAGGGGCTAAACTTTCTTATTGCCGCCCTGAGCGAGATGCAGACCAAAGAAAGCCACCTGCTGGTGGTGGGGCAAGGCCGCACGAGCCGCTATCAGCGTCAGGCCCGGCAGTTAGGGGTAGCTCACCGGGTGCGCTTCCTGGGCCCCCAACCCCGGGTGGAGAGGTATTATGCCCAGGCCCAGGTGCTGGCCCTGCCCACCATCTACGACCCCTGCAGCAACGTTGTCCTGGAGGCTTTGGCCGGCGGTCTGCCGGTGGTCACCACCGCAGCCAACGGGGCCTCGGAGTTTATCCGCCCCGGGGAAAACGGGGCTATCCTGGCCCGCCCCGATGATCTCACGGGATTGGCCGCAGCTCTGGATGAGTTCCTGGCCCGGGCCGCTGACCCTCTGGTGCAACGGTCCGCGCTGGAGGCCGTGGCGCATCTTTCCTGGCCTCAGACCGTGACCGAGACCCTGGTCACCCTTCAAGCTGTCGCCGGGATTTAGGAGAAAACGCTCACCCTTTCTGTATAATTCGAACTCAACATGCTTGCACTCTGCTTTGATGATTCATTAAAATTAAAGGAAGTCCCCCTGCCCCGACCGGAAGCGGGGGAAGCCCTGATCCGGGTGCGGCTGGCCGGCATCTGCCAGACCGATATTAATGTAACCCGCGGTTATAAAGGGTTTCAGGGCATTTTGGGGCATGAATTTGTGGGCCAGGTGGTGGCGGCGCCCGTCCCCGAGTGGGTAGGGCGGCGGGTGGTGGGGGAGATCAACCTGAGTTGCGGCCGCTGCCCCCGGTGCCTCCAGGGTCTCAAACGGCATTGCCGGGACCGAAGAATCCTGGGTTTGCATGATAAAGACGGGGCCCTGGCGGAGTATATCACCCTGCCGCTGGCCAATCTGCATCCGGTACCGGCAAGTGTGCCCGATGCCTTCGCAGTCTTTACCGAACCGTTGGCTGCGGCTCTGGAAATACTGGAGCAGTCTCACATCACCCCGGACGCCCGAGTCCTGATAGTAGGCGACGGCAAATTGGGGCTGCTTGTCGCCCTGGTCTTGCGGCTGAACGGCTGCGATCTGCATCTGGTGGGGCGGCACCCCGAAAAAATGGACCTGGTGGTCGCCCGGGGCGTCCGGACCCACCTGGCAGAAAGCTTGCTGGAGAGAGATTTCGACGTGGTGGTGGAGGCTTCAGGCTCGCCCGAGGGGTGGCAGACGGCCCTGAGCGCGGTGCGGCCCCGGGGGCTGGTGGTGGCCAAGAGTACTTATCACGAGCCGTTGCCTTTCAATCCCACGGCCCTGGTAGTCCCGGAAATCAATGTCAGCGGCTCCCGCTGCGGGCCCTTTGCCCCGGCCCTGCGCCTCCTGGCCCGCCGCCTGATCAACCCGAAAAAACTCATCTCCCGGGTCTATCCCCTCTCCCAGGCCGTGGAAGCCTGCCATTATGCGGCCCAGCGCGGGGTTCTGAAGGTATTAGTGGAGATGCCTACCGATGAGATCGAAGGTTCTGTATTACCACGTGGTCCCCAATGACAACCTGCCGGAAGGACTTAACCCGGTGCTTCTCACCGTCCTGTCGCCGGTGTGGCGGGGACCGCTCCTTATCATTGATTACCCGGACGGGTTACCTCAGACTATCACGGGTTGGACCGCCATCGGCCTCCCCTGTGACCTGAGGGTTTTCTGGACCCAGGCCTCGGAGGGCGGGCCCACGGTCTGTTTGGCCATCGGCGGGGACGGCGGGGTCCGCCTGGTGGATGACTATGATATCCATATCTCCGGACAGAAAAGCCCA
>VGSX01000436.1 GCA_016874895.1 Deltaproteobacteria bacterium | reverse complement strand
GGTAAGTGGCCAGGGGTCAGGGGTCAGGGGTCAGGGGTCAGTGGTCAGTTGCATACGAAAGTAGCATCTTGGGCCGATATTTCATTAACCCCCTCGCACCCCGCTGGTGGGGCTGAGCATTACCCGCAAGTTCGGAGGCGGCGGTTTGGTTTGGGGATAACTAAAAGGAATTGTTAATCAATGCACCCCCTCACCCTAACCCTCTCCCCCAAGGGGGCGAGGGGATAAAAGGAATTATTGATCAATGTATCCCATCACCCTAACTTTATCCCCGGAGGAATAAGGAAAATTCAGTAGCGCCGACCTCCAGGTCGGCGCATCACCGGCACAGACCTGGGGGTCTGGGCCTACTTTCGAGATGAAGCATATCTCAATGAATATCGAATTGCTCTCCTGGTTCCCATGGTGCATGTGGGAACCCCATAGTCCGCCGAGCTGTGCTTGGCCACCTCTGTATTGAAGTTGTGGGTAATGATAAGCTGGTGGGGGGAGAGGGGGCAAGGTTACTTTCATGGTTTGCCGGTGACTTATAACTTATAGAGATTGCCGAGAAAATAAAATCTGCACAGGCTGGCAGCCTGTGCCACCAGGAAAAAAGTCCTGTCTTTGTAGGGGCGGGCCCCTGTGCCCGCCCTAAAAAAGATTTTCGTTATCGGTGGTGAACGAATTAAGCCTTGATCATTTCACGCCGAGGGAAGCGGGGGAAGTCCCACCGAGTCCGTCGGCAATTCTTGATCCGCAGCCCCGGCCGGGCTGACGGGCAGTTCAATGAGGAATAGGGTCCCGGGGCCGGAGGAGTTGCCGGATTCAGCCAGCTCCTGGGCCACTTCCGGTGGCACCGGGCTGTGGACGCTTATCTTCCCCTGATGGTCCCGGATGACCGCATACGCGAAGGACAAACCCAAACCGATATCCAAGCTGGTGGATTTGGCGGCAAAAAAAGGCTCAAAAATCTTGGCTAGATCTTCGGGGTCGATGCCCATGCCGTTGTCGGCCATGGAAATAACCACCGAGCCGGCATCTTCAGACAACTTCGTCTTTAAGGCGATGACTCCTTCCTGGGGAATGGATTCAAAAGCATTGCGCAAAAGGTGCATCCAGACTTGTTTGAGTTTTTCTTCATCTCCTAAAACCGCCGGGATATGCTCATCGAGCTGCAGTCTCAGGATAACCCGGTCCTGTTCAAAGGTGTGGCGGACGAGCTGCGCCACTTCCTGAATCGTTCGGTTGAGGTTAACCTTTTCCCGGACCCCGGCTCCTTGGCGGGAGAAACTGAGGAGATCCGAAACAATCTGATAACCGATCTGGGACTGTTTCTCGATGATATTGACATATTCCAGGGTTTCCGGCTCCTGGGTAAGGTCTTCCCGGAGAATTTTGGTATAGCCCAGGATAATGCCCAAGGGTGTTTTTAACTCATCGGCCAGGCCCCTGGCCAGTTTACCTAACTCTTCCATTTTCAGGGCCTGGATCATTTTATCCTGGTAATGCTTGATTTCGGAGATATCCCGGGCCGTGGTTAAGAGGCCCACCAGTCGATCTCGGTCATAAACCGGCAATTTGACGACATGAAACCATCTTATAGAGCTACCCTGGGTGATTTGCACTTCCCGGGAGATGATCTGCCCCTGAGACAGGATCTGCCAATCTGCTTCCTGATTAAAAGTCAGAAGCTCCGGCCCGAAGGCTGCATCCGCTTTTTTCCCCAGAATGTCGGCCTCGGTGAGATTAAAGAAGGTGCCAAAGGCCTGGTTAACCACCCGATAATGCTGGGTGTCGTCCTGCAGGCTCACCAGGTCAGGGGTACTGTCCAGGATGGTCTGGAGGATCTGTTGCTGGCGGCGGATATTAAATTCCGCCAGACGCAACTCATTGATGTAGTTATTGAGACTATAGGCCATGACATCAAAGGCCTCGGACAGACTCTGGATCTCATCCCCCCGGTTATCCAGATAAACCTTACAGAATCGGCAAGCCTCGGACTTTATCCCCCCTCTGTGTTCCTCTCCCCGATGATAAAGAGTACCGGGCAGGCGCCAGCAGGGGTGCAAGACATCTCCATAGGCCGGGCAGTCAGGTTGCTGGCATTGTTGTATTTCCCAACAGGGTTTTTCGGGGGGGGCGCAGGTCAGGAGCTCCAGGTTTCCCTGCACCATGCTCTCGGCGCTCTGACGGAGGGCATTCAGACGGCGGATCACTGCGCCGGCGAATATCGAACCTAATAATATAGCCGCCAGGGCCGTGCCGAAACTGATATGGAAAACCGTGCGTACCAGAGAATCAACGGTGGCCTGGGCCCTGTCCCGGGATAAACCTACCCTGGCCGCGCCCAGGCGGTTTTCGCCCACCTGAATGGGCACGGCGAAATCGTACACCAGGTCATCCCCCACATC
>VGSX01000435.1 GCA_016874895.1 Deltaproteobacteria bacterium | reverse complement strand
CCGGCCCCGGGTGGGGTAGCGCTGATGCGCGATCCAGATATGGGCCTTGAAGTCCAGGAGGTTATAATAAAGCGCGGCCTCTTCGGCATACCCCACGATTTTCAGGATCATGACGTTGCGTCCCTGGGACAGGACAAAGGCCTTTTTGTCGCCCAGAGAAGCGTAATAGGTCTGATTCAGGCGGTAGCAGTTCTGGGAGATGAACTCGTCTTCCACCCGCCGCCAGGAGATGCCGTGCAGGTGGTGCCGCTGGATGAAATGCTGCAGGACCTCGGTTTTCACCCGGACAAAGTAACGCCAGACCTCGGGGGGCTCTACGGTGAGACCGGCCAGATCCCGCCAGTCGTCCATGGCGGACACCCGGCTGGTATGGTCGAGGCGGAGGAAGGGTTTGATGAATTTTTCTTCCACCACGGGGCGCACTTCCGGGTCCAGGAAGGCGATCTGGATGAGGTAGTCGTCATCCAACAATTCCCGGCTGACCCCGAGGCTGTCCGGGTCCAGGCCCACCGCGGCGATGCCGCCCCCCTTGCCGTTGCCCCGGTTGTGCATCTGCACGGAGGGTTGAAAGATGTGGCGGCCGGAAACCGGCACGCTGGCTGCAAAGCCGGTGACGCCGCAGCCGCCCTCGGCCTCGGGCTTTAAGGTTTCCCCGACGGCGAAGGTGGGTGCCAGGTCCCGGCGGCTGGCCAGAAATTTGTTGCCTTGAGTGTATAGAGTGCCGTTAAACTTCATCGTAATCCTTTTCCCTTTTCCCTCTTCCCTTTTCCCTTATTTTCACCATTACCCTTTTAACGCGGCGCCCCGGCGCAGGTCGTCCTCCACCGGGCGGTCATAGTAGTCCAGGTGAACCAACAGGTCGGTGCGGCCCACCAGTTCGGTGATGCTCTTGAGTCCCAACCGCCGCAGGATTTCCTTGAGTTGCCAGACCCAGGCGTAATACATATTGCTGATGCGGTGGAGGCCCCATTCCACCTGCATGAGCTGGGACATTTCGGGGTCGGTGGTGGCGATGCCCCGGGGACAGCCCTTCCCGGATTCGCAGTTATAGCAGCGGGTACATTCCAGGGCCACCATCTCCGCGGTGCCGATGACCACGCCGTCCGCGCCCAGGGCGATGGCCTTGGCCACATCGAAGGCGGTGCGCAGGCCGCCGGAGGCGATGAGGGTGATGCGGTCCCGGATGCCCTCATTGCGGAGGAACTGGTGCACCTTGGGAATGGCGTATTCAATGGGCATAGCGATGTTTTTCTTGGCGATGTCCGGGGCCGCGCCGGTGCCGCCGTAGCTGCCGTCCAGGTGAATGATATGGGCCCCGGCGTCATAGCTGCCCACGGCCACCATATCCACATCGGTGGGGGTGGAGACTTTGACGGAGACCAGGCAGCGGGGGTTGACCTCCTTGATCCAGTCCACGTGTTTTTTGTGGTCTTCCACGGAATAGACGCTGTGGAAGGGGAAGGGGGAGAACAAGGCGCTGCCGGTGACGGCTTCCCGCATTTTGGCCACCGCCGGGGTTACTTTGTCCCCCAGAAGGTGCCCGCCCAAGCCCGGCTTGGCCCCCTGGGCATACTTGAACTCCACCACCCGAACTCGTTGAATGGTGTCCTCCCGGACCCCGAACAGGCCGGTGGCCACCTGGGTGATGATATTGTCATCGTAGGGCATGAGGGCTTCGGGATAGCCGCCCTCGCCGGTGCAGGTCAGGGTGTGCCATTTCACCGCGGCCTGGGTCCGGGCCAGCATGGTGTGCAGGCTGATGGAACCGTAAGACATGCCGCCGCCGTACCAGGGGACGGCTAATTTCACCTGGGGCCGGCCGTCCGCCCGGCGGTTGAGGACCAGTTCCAGGGAGATTTCATCATGGTTGAGCTTGGAGTCCTTGAATTCCCGGGGGAAGATAAAGCGCATCTTATCAAACCCGCCCCCGGAGTCGCCGGTGCGGTATTCGATATCGGCGTAGGGCAGGGTGCCGAATTCGGCCATCCACCAGGTGCTCAAGAGCAGGTCGCTGGTCCAGCGCTTGTCCCCGAAGGATTGATAGTTGGGGTTCTGCACCAGCCGCAAAGCCTGTTCCGGGCACTGGTCGATGCAATAAAAGGATTGATTTTTACACTTGAAGCCCAGGCACCGGTAGCTCAGAGGCCGGCGCAGGTATGTCCCGGACCAGGCGTGGACCCCGTAGGGGCAGACCTCCACGCAGCGGCCGCACCGGGTGCATTTTTTTTCGTTGCGCACCACCCGGTATTTGCTTAAGGGATTTTTAAAACGGCAGCCGGTGACTTCCGGTTCCACATATTCGGGCCCGTGGTCGGTATAGATTTTTTCCGCTGACAGCGACATAATTCTCTTGTTTTCCTTTAGCAGATGGAGATATCTGAGGGCTCTTGAGACCCAAGGC
>VGSX01000434.1 GCA_016874895.1 Deltaproteobacteria bacterium | reverse complement strand
TGCCTGCAAAGCCTTGCGTGAAACCTCGGCATCGTTGAGAATTTTACTCATCAATCCCCGCCCCAGATCTTCCCCCTGGTGCACCGGCACGTCCGTCTGCATGTTGCAAGAATACATGACTTCCATGTTGCCGACTTTGGCGGAAACCCAGCGACTCTAAAAACTGGATCACCTGGCGGCCAGTTACCGCCGGCAGCCGGCTCATACCTCCACTTCAACCTGCTGTATACCTTGGAATACCGGCGGCACTGGTTCCTCTTCTCGGAGGGAAAGTTCGATAACTTCCTTTACCCGAGGCAATAGCTTTTCCAGGGTGCAGGCCTGATTGTAACAGCCTCTCAGGGGTGGAACGGTGGCTACTAAATAACCGTCCTTGTCCTGTTCGATCATCACGCTGAATCGGTATCTTTTCACTTGTTTTCTCCCCTGTCATCTCTCTCCTCTCTTTGCTGCTAAGGGCCGTAGGAAACCTCGGGAGCGGCTTGATCTTTTACCGGTGCTGCCGGTGGCGGCAGCGGTGCCGGTTGGGGCAGCTCAGGGATGGGTTCTGATGGGATTTCCTTTCTGGGAGTAGCGATAACACCCTTATCAACTTTATCCAGCAGGCTTTTTCGCATCCGGGAGTATTCTTCCGTGGAAATTTTCCCCTTCGCTTTCAACTCGGCCAGTTGATCCAATTTTCCTTCCAAAGAATCTTCGGAGCCGATCTCGTTCTCCCTGTCTGCGGCCCCCAGAGGTCGAAGACGCAGGTTAATATGCTCAGGGACCAGCCGATATTGGCCACCCGAAACTGCATCAACACCCCAACCAATAAGGCCGCCGGCAATTATATTTCCGGCCACCGCGCCGCTCAGGACGCTTTTGATATTGACCGTTTCCTTCTGGAAGCCCCCCTTATTGACCTCCACGATGTGGTCTTCTTTCCGTTTCATGGTTATTTTGGCTGGTGAGCGATATCGCTCCCGACCATCCACCACCAGTTCCGCGCCAGAAGGATCAGTGGTAATGGCCACATCCTGAGTGGTGCCGTGAATAATGGTGGCGCAGCCTTGAAGCATACCCAAGGCCATGACAATCATTACGAAACTGCGAATCTTAACCTGCGGCGACATAGTTTGCCCCATGCGGTGGAGAGGATATTATCCTGCGGGGCTGATCTCCAGCCCCATAACCTAATATGACTAACTATAATATTATATGATTTTAAAAAAATATTAATTAATTTAATATGTTTTTAATAAATATTTTTTAAAAATATTTCAAAATTAATTTGCGGCTTTATTTTTTTCAACCGATTAACCAACCGAGGAATCCAAAAAACTAGCCAATTTTAGGTTAGTCTCCATCCGGAAACCCGTTTATTATTTTAGGTTATACCTCGTAGGGGTGGGGTAACCCCGCCCTTAGGAGAAGATATTCACTTCCGGGGGTATCCTAAACCGGCCATGATCGTTTCGGTTATTGACGCCTTGCCGGAAAAAACGGTTCCCAGGGAAAGAGAGCACATTGCTTTTAGGATAGAAATTCTATCAGTTTTTTAACACATGGAGAGCGCAGCGAAAAATCTTTCAGCCCAGCAGGCGGCCCACCTGAAATCCCGGCTGACGCGGGTCCGCGGGGAGAGTTTTCAGGGGCGTGCCGGTGTAAATCAGGTTCAGATACACCCCGGCGTCTTCCACCCGGCCCACCAGGATGACTCCCACCAGGCGGCCGTCCTGGACCACCAGGCGGCGATAGCTGCGGGCCCCGGCATCGAAATGCGCGTGCACCTCACAGGTGTCATCGCCGCGCACCATACCACCGGCGATGACTCTAGTGTCGCCCACATAGAGGGTGTTCTGAGCCAATAGCCCGCCGTAGTCCCGCGGCTGCCCCGCCATGTTGGCCCCGGCCAGGCGGCCCTGCTCCACCGCGGCCGGCCAGATGGCGAAATACGTCTGGCGTCCCGAGAGCCGGTCCGTGGGCTGGACACAGTCGCCGGCGGCAAAGATATCCGCCTGGGCAGTGCGCAGTTGTGAATCCACCGTCAGGCCATAAGGATTGCTGAGGCCTGCCTCGCTGAGAAACTCGGTGTTGGGGGTGACGCCGATGCCGACGATAACCATATCAGCCGGAAGTTCCGAGCCGTCCGTCAATACCACGCCCGATACCCGGCCATTCTCGGCGCTGATGCCCGCCGGGATGGAGTGGAAACTCAGTTTGACCCCGATGTTGCTTAAAGCCTGGTGCAGCAGGTCGGCTGCGGTGGCGTCCAGGAGGTTGCTCAGGACCTGGGACTTCCGGGCCACCAGGGTGACGTCAAAGCCCCGCTGGGCCAGGGCTTGGGCCGTTTTGATACCCACCAGGCCGGAGCCGATGACGGCCAGGCGCATCCCTGGACAGAGCATCTGCTGCATGGCCTTG
>VGSX01000433.1 GCA_016874895.1 Deltaproteobacteria bacterium | reverse complement strand
GAAAAAAAAATCTGCCCCTGGTGGCAAACAATGTCAGATTTCTCATTCTGCCCTGGGTGCAGGGAGAGCATCTGGCCTCTAAGGTTCTGGCTGCCAATATCCGAATGTTACCGGGAGACTGGCTATCTTTTTATTGTCAGCCCCTGGTGCTCTTAGAGACCTTTGTTGATCTGGGCCGTTTCCGGGGGACCTGTTACCGGGCGGCGAACTGGCAGTATGTGGGGGAAACCAAAGGCATAGCTAAACGTGGCAATCGCCATGATCAACCCAAGGGGGTCTTTTGTTTTTCTCGTTCCCAAGTTGTACTTGGGAACGCAATTATTCTCAAAGCTTTGCTTTAACACCAATAATTTTTTATGCGCAGTCGCTATAAAATCTTTGAATTATATTCCCCGTATTTTATAACCTGTACAATCGTGTCCTGGTTGCCTGTGTTTACCCGGAAAAAATATCTCGACATCATTACTTCATCTCTGACGTTCTGCCAGCAACGAAAAGGTCTGCTTCTCCATGCTTATGTAATTTTGGATAATCATCTTCATCTGGTCGTCTCTTCGGATTCTTTGAGTCAAGTCATCAGGGATTTTAAGAGACATACAGCCAGGGAAATTTTGATAACTGTCAGGGAGGAGAACAAAACTTGGTTGTTGAAGCAGTTTGAGTACAATAAACCGGGACATAAAAATTTAAGCCAATATCAAGTCTGGCAAGAAGGATTTCATCCCCAAGGGATCACTAGTGAAGAAATTTTGTGGCAGAAAGTAGATTATATTCATTACAATCCCGTGAAGTTAGGCCTGGTTGAGCGACCTCAAGACTGGCGCTATTCCAGTGCCCGAAATTATCTCGGGGAACAGGGGGGGCTGGAAATTGATTTGATTGAACCATGAGGCAAAGCTAAGCTTTGCACCAGGGTGCGTGCCCAAGTTTAACTTGGGCACGAGGAAAAAGCAGCCTTAAGGTAAAAATGCGGCTCGTGCGAGGAGTGCCATGTTAGACGTTAAATTCATCCGCTCCCACCTGGGAGACGTGAAGCAGGCTTTGATAAACCGCGGCCAGGAATTTCTCCTGGACGACTTCGAATCCCTGGATGAAATGCGGCGTCTGCTGCTGGGGGAGGTGGAAGCCCGGCGGCAGGAGCGCAACTCCCTTTCCGAGGAAGTAGGGCGGCTGAAAAAGGCCAAGCAGGATGCCGCGTCCCTCATGGAACGGGTCCGGGACATCAACCAGGAGTTGAAGGAACTGGAACAGGACCTCCAGGACAAAGAGGCCCTGGTGCAGGATTTTCTCCTGAACCTGCCCAATCTGCCCCATGAGTCGGTACCGGTGGGGGCGTCCAGCGAGGATAACCCGGTGGTGAAAACCTGGGGGGAGCCGCCGGTCTTCTCCTTCCCCGCCAGACCCCATTGGGAGATCGGGGAAAATCTGGGCATCCTGGATTTCGAGACCGCAGCCAAGATCACCGGTTCCCGCTTCTCCCTGCTCAAGGGACCGGCCTCCCGCCTGGAAAGGGCCCTGATTAATTTCATGCTGGACCTGCACACCCGGGAGCATGGCTACCTGGAGGTCTGGCCACCCTTCATGATCAACAGCGCCAGCGCCCTGGGCACCGGGCAGTTGCCCAAATTCAAGGACGACCTGTTCAAGCTGGAGGGCTGGGACTACTACCTGGCCCCCACCGCGGAAGTGCCGGTTACCAATATCCACCGGGAAGAAATCCTGGCCGAGGAAAACCTGCCCCTGTATTACACCGCCTACACCCCCTGTTTCCGTTCCGAGGCGGGCTCCTACGGCAAGGACGTCCGGGGGCTCATCCGGCAGCACCAGTTCGATAAAGTGGAGCTGGTGAAATTCACCACCCCGGAGGCCTCCTACGACGAACTGGAAAAGCTGTTGGCTAATGCCGAGAAAATCCTTCAGGAGTTGGAACTGCCCTACCAGGTGGTGGTCCTGTGCACCGGCGACATGGGTTTTGCCGCGGCCAAGACCTATGACATCGAGGTCTGGCTGCCGGGGCAGGAGGCGTACCGGGAAATATCTTCCTGCAGCAATTTCGAGGCCTTCCAGGCCAGGCGGGCCAATATCCGTTTCCGCCGGCGGGGCGCCAAGGGCACCGAACTGGTGCACACCTTAAACGGCTCCGGCCTGGCGGTGGGCCGCACCCTGGTGGCTATTTTAGAAAATTATCAGCAGGAAGACGGCAGCGTGGTTATTCCTGCAAAGTTGCGACCCTACATGGGCGGCCTGGAGGTAATCCGGGGAGTAGCGGGTTAGGAATGATACTAGTGTAGTGTCTCATAATTAACTTGAAAATAAATCCGCCTTATGATAAGATAAAATTAAAACGGAGGCGGACATGGGAAGAATATATACCATTACCTTGACACCTGAGGAATTAGCCCAAT
>VGSX01000432.1 GCA_016874895.1 Deltaproteobacteria bacterium | reverse complement strand
TTTACTAAACTCTTGGAAGAGGCTGGTTATCAAGTTTTAGGCAAAGAAGATACCGGTGATGCCACTGGCCGGGTCTGGAGCGAACACGGCGATCTGGACCGAAGCGGCCACGACCAGGGATGGAAGCTGGCCTGGCGCATCGAGGAAGAGATACGCAGCCTGGTGGACCGCATAATCGACTTAATACAAAGCGGCTGGCGGCAGGTGAGGGTCATCACCGACCACGGCTGGCTTCTTCTGCCTGGCGGTTTGCCCAAACACGATCTTCCAGGCTATCTCACCGAAACCCGATGGGGACGCTGCGCCATGCTAAAACCGGAGGCCAAACCAAGTGGTTTGCTGCAACCTTGGCGCTGGGCCAATGAGGTCAGCGTGGCACTGCCTCCGGGCATTACCTGTTATCAGGCAGGGATGGATTATGCCCATGGTGGTCTGAGTCTTCAAGAATGCGTCATACCTGTCATGAAAGTCACACCGACCTCCAAACCCGTTACCGTGGTTTTTGCAGAAGTGAAATGGGTCGGCTTGCGATGCCGGGTGACTCTGGATAAAAGCGTCCCCGGCCTGCGGGTTGATCTGCGGACCAAAGCCGCAGATCACGCGAGCTCACTGGCATTAGGAGGCAAAGACATCGACGCCGAGGGCAAAGTTTCCCTGGTGGTAGAGGATGATAGCTTTTTGGGCAGTGCCGCCGCCTTGGTAGTTACTGATCCGAACAGAGCCGTCATCACGAAGATATCCACAACAGTTGGTGGTGAGTAGCTATGGAACTTGATACCCTGGACAAAGTCGGAGCCAAAGCTTTTGAGGGCTATCTGGTGCGCAAGGACCTGGTGCGCACCTTCAGTAAGCAGTACCCAGTGCCCACGTACGTGGTGGAATTCTTGTTGGGCCGCTATTGCGCCAGCACCGACCCCAAGGAAATTGAAGAGGGTCTGGAGATTGTGGAGCGCCAGCTCTCCAATCGGGCCGTGCGGGCCGGCGAGGAAGAACTATTTAAATCTCGTGCTCGGGACCAGGGCTCGGTCAAGATCATCGACCTTATCACTGCTCGACTGGACGCCAAAACCGATTCCTACATGGCGACGTTGCCCAGCCTGCAACTCAAGGATGTGCGGATCAGCGATAATCTGGTCCGTGAGAATGAGCGCATGCTAACCGGCGGTTTTTATGCCGAGGTGGACTTGCATTATGACGCCGCCATTGCGCAAGAAAGGGGTGGTCGACCCTTTGGTATAGAAAGTCTGCGGGCCATACAGCTATCGAAACGGGATGTCCTGGAGGTCTTGGGCCAGGGCCGGGAAATGTTCACCTCCGCCGAGTGGAAGCACTTTTTATTGCGCAGCGTGGGCCTGGAACCTCACCTGCTCAGCGAGCGATCCCAAAACGTAATGCTCCTGCGGATGGTTCCTTTTGTGGAACGCAATTACAATACAGTGGAATTGGGACCCCGGGGCACAGGCAAGAGCCATCTTTTTCAGCAAATCTCCCCATACTCACACCTCATCTCAGGGGGCAAAGCTACCGTAGCCCGGATGTTTGTCAACATGGCCAATGGCCAGCGGGGTCTGGTCTGCCAGTATGACGTTGTTTGTTTTGATGAGATTTCCGGCATTTCTTTCGATCAAAAAGATGGCGTCAACATCATGAAAGGCTACATGGAATCGGGGGAGTTTAGCCGGGGCAAGGAAAGCATTCGAGCCGACGGCAGCCTCGTCTTCCTGGGCAATTTTGATGTGGACGTGGAGCATCAGCAGCGCATCGGGCATCTTTTCGGCCCGCTGCCACCTGAAATGCGAAACGATACCGCCTTTATGGATCGCATCCACTCTTATATTCCAGGATGGGACGTTCCCAAGATGAGCCGGGACCTCCTTACCAATCATTTTGGCATGGTGAGCGACTTCCTCTCAGAATGTTTGAATCAACTTCGCTGGCAGACTCGGGTTCCTGCATTGCAGGGAAGGGTCTTTTTTGGAGGGGCTCTGAGTGGCCGGGATATAAACGCGGTTAATAAAACTGTCAGCGGACTTCTTAAGCTCCTCTATCCAAACCCTGATGCAGCTATTTCGGATGAAGACCTTGAGTGGGCAGTGCGGATGGCAATGGAGATGCGCCGGCGGGTTAAGGAGCAGCAGAAGCGAATCGGGACAGCTGAATTCCGTAATACCCATTTCAGCTATGTTTTTGGAACAGAGGGAGTGGAAAAGTTTGTCGCCACTCCGGAGATTCAGAGTGAAGATAGCATCGGCACTGACCCTTTACCCCCTGGGCAGGTTTGGACCATCAGCCCCGGCGGGATGGATGAAAACCCTGGCCTCTTCAGGATCGAGACCAATGAGGGACCGGGAAGTGGCGTTAAGATTTTGAATAAACCGGCGCCTCCGGCGTTCACCGAAAGCGTGCGCTGCGCCGAAC
>VGSX01000431.1 GCA_016874895.1 Deltaproteobacteria bacterium | reverse complement strand
CACCGGCGCAACCCCCGCGGGGTCAAGCGCAAGATGAGCAATTTTCCCTTGCGGCGCCGCGGCTCTAAACCCATGCCCAAAATCGACCTCCAATTGGCTATTGAGATAATTAAGTGAACAGTATTGGCTTTAGACCGCCTTCTAACCCGGATTATTCATGAAGGTGATGAAAGGACCCCTTCCCGAGAGTTTTTTGGAGCGAAACAGGAGAAAAGGGAGGCAGAGAAAGGGTGGCAAGAGCCTCAAGGTCATATTTTCCAGCCAAACCGCCCTGGAATGGTGCTTCAGGGTTGATTTGGGGCGCACCTCTGCCCCAGGGTTTAGCAGAACGGCTGGAGTAAGCGGGATTAAGCGGGGCTGGCCCGGAGGTTTTGCAGCAGCCCGGCCAGGAGATGGCGGTAAGGATAGCCCGAGGCCAGGTGGACCCAGATGCGGCGGCTGGTCTCCCGGAGGCCGGCCCCGATCTTCAAGAGCTGCAGGCGCAGGGTGTTGACTTGGGCGGTAGCCAGTTCGGCGCCCTGAAGGTTGCGCCGCAGCACCCAAAACAGGCAGTAGGCCGCGGTGTGCAGCAGCAGCCGGAACTGATTGGCCAGGAACCGGTGGCAGCTCAGGCGATCGGCCTTGAGCTCCAGCTTCAGCTCTTTGATGCGGTTTTCCACGTCGCCCCGGAGCACGTAGAGATCGTCATAAACAAACCGGGGGTGGCGCACCAGGTTGGTGACTACGAAGCGCTGATTGGCGCCCAGGTGGGTATATTCCACCTTGGCGATGATACGGCGGGGCTGGTCCCAGGATTCCGCCTGGTAGCTGAAGGAGGTGAAGAGGCGCTGTTTTTCTCCCGTCTCCTGGTACAGGCGTTGCGCTTTTTCCAGGAGGGGGCGGCCTGGGCCAAGACCCGGTTGTTGGTGATGAAGCCGATAACATAGCGGAGCTTCTGCTCATCCAGGTAGTCATAGAGCGCGGGCACGGCAAAGCCGGCATCGGCCCGAAAGAGGATGAGGGCTCCGGGATAGGCCTGCTTCAGCTTTTTGATCAATCTTTTCAGCACCGCCGGCGCCCCGTGGGAGGCGTGGGTGTTGCCGGGGCGCAGCCCTGCCAGCCAGGGGAAAGCCGTCCTGGCCGTCGAAAACCAGGAGCGGGTGATACATGTGCTCCTCGTAATGGCCGTGGAAGAAGCTGAGTTGCTGCCGGCCGTGGGTGGGTTCGTCGGTGGCGTCCGGGTCCAGGACGATGACCTTGCGGGGGACGGGAGGGGTTTTGAGATAGAGGCCCAGCAGCCAGTCGGAGAGGCGGCGCAGGTCCTTGGTGGTCACCCGGTTCTCAAACCGGGACAGCGTCGGCTGCGAGGCCAGGTCGTCGGCAGTCTCCGGGGCCCTGCCCGCCATGATCTTGTGAGCCGGGTCCTTGGCCAGGGTGGCGGCGTCGTTGTTGTCCTCGTAACCCAGGGCGATGGCGAACAGACGTTGGCGAACCAGGGTAAGGAGATCGTGCCTAACCTTGCCGGAATCCCAAGGGTCATGCAAACAGGCAGCCGCCGGCTCGGCGATCCGGTAGCGCTGGTCCACCTCCCGGAGCAGCAAGCCGCCGGCGTCAGAGGTGATCCGGCCCCCGGCAAAATCGGCCACGACTTCCTTGTGAAAAAGGCTTTCAAAGATAAGCTGGTGATGGCAGACTGTTTTCCTAGGGTATCCTTGCGAAGGAGTTGTTTGTCTAGCGACTACAGCATGTTAGCAGACACCCTATGCCTTTTGAAGCATTTTTCGTGATGGACTATTGACTCTGCTCAGCAGTTTTTGGGGCCATAAGTTCGTTTCGGGTAATAGTGTTAGTTGATGCACAGGCATTGAGTAACGGATGGAAAGATTGGCGCGTCCAAAAACGGCGATTAAATCGGTAGCACACTTCGGTCAGGCATCGTTGGAGATGCTTCTCCGATACCCCACGGTGGGGACCGGATATCACTGCCTTGCCATTGGCAATCACGCGGTGCGTCCAGGGCAGCAGCTTCATAGAATCTTGCGGATCATTGAGAATAGCCCGATGATGTGCGAGCTCCAACTCCCTGGCGGCCACCTGATAGCTTCTCCAGCCATCCGTTCTGATCTGGGAGACCAATGGAGTAATCTCATCTTCCGGCCCACTCAACCTTCGCAACAAATCTTCTATGGTATCCGCCGTGGCATCATTGGCTACCAAGGCGTGAGCAAAACCCGGCCTTTCTTTCCCCAATTTGTCCACCCAAGTAGAAACCGCAACGATCACCAGGGCTTTCCCTTCGGCCCCTCGGCCTCGTTTGCCGGAAACTGTCGGCCCAAAGAACGATTCATCCATCTCTACCAAACCGGCCAGCCGGTAATGAGCGTCCCGATCCGACATGCCTTTACGGATTTTATGTGCCATTACCCAGATAGTCTTGTAATCCTTGATCT
>VGSX01000430.1 GCA_016874895.1 Deltaproteobacteria bacterium | reverse complement strand
ATGAACCTGCGTCCCCACAGTCTCAATTACTGGCTGCAAAATCTAAATGCAGATTTTCCTGATATATTGTCAACTAAACCGAATTTACCCATTCATGAAGCAACCATAGGAGGAAGACCATGAAATCCACTAAAAAAGAACCGCGGGCTTACCGCACCCCCCAGGTAATGGATTACGGCAATATCAAGCAGATCACTAATACTGTCGGAACCGTAGGGGCTGGCGATGGCGGCGGCCTTGGCATGACCAAAACAGCTTAAAGATAGACCCTCATTGCAAGATTAATCGGATATTGACGTTTTTCCCTAGGCGCTTGAATACCCGCGTGGTCGCAAGCTTCCCAGCTTTCGTCCTTTGAGGTTTTAATTTACATTATGCATTTTGTAAAAGGGGACGAGGAGACAAAATACCACGAATAATGGGTAACTCTTGGCTTTATTCGGTTTTCGGCCTTTGTTTGAAATCCGACCGCCTCATTCCGGGCTTGGTGGACCAGCCAGAGCCCGCGGCAGCAGATGTGGAGGTATGCCACGATGCCCCTGCCGCCTGGTGGCGCCGATTTCTGGAGAAGCCCCAGGAATTGTGGCATTCCGGCTCCCCGGAAAAGCCAAGCGGGGAACCCGCCTATAAAGCATGGCAGATAGACGGGGGCCGATACTTCCGGCTGAGATATATTGACGGTTGTCAGTTCGTCATGAACCGGGCCGGGACGCGACTTTGGGCATCAGGTCCCGAGGCCGCAACCCCGGAATATCTGGCCACCTACCTGTTGGGTCCGGTCCTGGGGCGGCTCCTGCGGTTGCGGGGGACGCCCTGTCTCCACGGCAGCGCGGTGGCCGCGGGAGGCTACGCCCTGGCGGTGTTGGGGTTTCCTGGGGCCGGCAAATCCACCACCGCCGCGGCCTTCGCCCGGTTGGGCTTCCCGGTGCTCTCCGATGACATCACGGTCCTCCGGGAGGAGGGAGACGCCTTTTGGGTGCTCCCGGGGGACCCCAATCTCTGCCTCTGGCCCCAATCAGTGTCATATCTCTATGGCTCCCCCACCGCCTTGCCCTTGATCATTTCGCAGAATGTGCTGATGCCGGAATGGGACAAGCGCGGTCTGGACCTAACCGGCCCTGGCTACCGTTTTCAATCCCGGCCCCTCCCCCTGGGGGGGATCTATATCCTGGGGGAGCGCCAAGAGGAAGCCGGTCCCCGGGTGGAAGAGGTGCCGGGTAAAGAGAGGCTGCTGCTCCTCCTGGCCAATACCTATGGGTCCAGCTTCTTGGATAAGAACCTGCGGGCCCGGGAGTTCGAAGTCCTGGGCCGCCTGCTGGAGCGGGCGCCGGTGCGCCGCCTGATCCCCCGGGGCGGGTCCGCCTACCTGCCCCGACTCTGTGAGGCCATCCTGAGAGATTTCAGCAATCTCAGGTCCAGGGGTGAATATCCGGGGAAAAATCTAAGATAGCAACGTGATCTCAACTTACTCTCTAAATGGCTACGGCCAGATGATCATGGACGAAATCCGGACCTCGGGTTACCTGGAGGCGCTGGGGGGGGCTATTAAGCCTGGGGCGGTGGTGCTGGACATCGGCACCGGCACCGGGATTTTCGCCATGATGGCCTGCCGGTGCGGCGCGGCCCGGGTCTATGCCATCGACCCCAGCGATCTGGTCCATTTGGGCCGGGAACTGGCGGCAGCCAATGGCTACGCCGACCGGATTCATTTCATCCAGGGGATTTCCACCCGGATTACCTTGCCGGAACCGGTGGATGTCATCGTTTCCGACATCCGCGGGGCGCTGCCTTTCTTTCAACAAATAATCCCCACGATTGTGGATGCGCGGCGGCGTTTCCTGGCGCCCGGCGGGCGTCTGATCCCCCAGGAGGATACCCTCTGGGCCGCGGTAGTGGAATTGCCGGAGGTCTACAAGAAATATACTTCCCCCTGGGATGAAAATGTCTACGGACTGGATTTACGGGCCGGACGTCCGCTGGCCATCAATACCAGCTACAATATTACCATTATGCCGGAGAATCTGCTGGCTCCGCCCCGATGCTGGTGGACTATAAATTATTACACGGTGTCGGAGCCTGACGCATGGGCCGAATTAGCCTGGACCGTGGCCCAGACCGGGACGGCTCATGGCATTGCCATCTGGTTCGACACTATTCTGGCCCCCGGGGTGAGTTTTTCCAACGGCCCTGGGGAGAAACACATTTATGGCCGATCTTTTTTCCCCTGGCCGGAACCCATGAATCTGGAGCCGGGCGACCTGGTCACGGTAAATTTGGCTGCTAATCTGGTGGGGGATGATTATCTCTGGCGCTGGGACAGCCGCATCCTGGAGCAGGGCCGGCCGGAGCGGGTCAAGGGCGAGTTCCGGCAATCCACCTTTGAAGGGGCGGTCTTTTCCGCCGCCGCGCTCCGCCAACGGGCCGCGGGCCACGTGCCGGTGC
>VGSX01000429.1 GCA_016874895.1 Deltaproteobacteria bacterium | reverse complement strand
TTAAGCTCCTTGCCGGCCTGGAGCATACCGGGTGATCACCCGGATGCCGTCCAGCAGCAGGGTGGAGTCGGTGGGATGATGGATGTGGGTTTCCACCACCGTGGCATCCAGCCGCACGACGCGTCCCTGCTCCACTTTTTGTTGGGCCGCCTGCTCCAGGAGCACCCGGTTCACCGCTTCCCAGGTCTCGGCGGCAATGGCTTTGATGTTCTCCTGCAAGGCGGAGCCGCTGGGATATTGACCCATTTTCATCCGGGCAAAAGACCGGAAGGCCAGGGAGTCTTCCAGATGAAAGGCCAGCTCCTGGTAGGTCAATTCCCGGTATTGCTTCAGAATGGCGCAGCGCAACACCTGCTCGGCGGTCATGCCCTGGCGGCCGGTATCCGTGCGCTGGTATTTCACCAGGTCCCGAAAAACCAGGTCCAGGATAGCCGGATGGTGGTCCAGGAGTCGGGAAATGGCCTCCAGCTCCCGGGCCACCTGATTTTTTGCCAGGTAATGCAAGAGGTTCCGTTAAGAGTCCCGTTTTTGGTGCATGGAATAACCTCGGAAAGCTATTTTGCTCCATTAATTCAAGCTGTTCCTTCAATGATGATACCACTTTCCGAGATAAAACGCGAGAAAAGATTGCCTTTTCTTAAATTATTTCATTCGGATACGTTTCCTGATGAGAACCAGCTACGAAGGTCTGGATTGTTCCTCGAGGAAGGGGAAGTTGGCGGCAGCCTATTTAAAAGCGCAAATATCCGCGTTTTTTAGCTCAGAATCCTCAGGTCCAAGAAATCCGGCCACCCACCTAACCTGCCCTCTTTGCGCATCTCACCTCGGGGATTGTCAAGGGCTTGCGAACGAAGGCCAGTAGGTCGCTGGTGGGCAAAATTCGGCGCCAGAACCTTCGTGGTCATGCAGGTGGGACCCGGACCGTATTGGGGGAGTGGAAGGAATCAAACCGAAATTGGGGAAAGCAATCGGGAGGCTATGGGTAGGCAAGGACAAGGCTGGCCGGGGACGATGTTGAGATGGCTCTAGGCAATTGCCGGGAAGGGATAATTTCTCACAAAAAAACTTGACAAAGAGACATTTAATGGCAAAATAATTTCCGAGAGAACTTCATGGCCAAGATCGAATACAACCTCGGTGAATTGGCTGACAAGGCCCAGGTTAGTCGGCGCACGGTTAGGTTTTATATAGCACTGGGCCTGATTTCCCCGCCTTTGGGACGGGGGCGGGGCCGTCATTACACCGATGTCCACCTGCAGGAAATATTGACAGTGCGGCGTTTGCAGGCCCGGGGCATCTCCTTGGGGCAAATTCAACGGCATGGGGATGTGAGGAGCCTGGAGTCATCCCTGGCTGAGCCGCCCCCTCCCGAACTGCAAATTCATCTGGCCACGAGAATTACTCTGGAGCCCGGAGTGGTGCTGGAATTCGATCACGACACCTGCGAGCGCACCCCCACGGAAATGCAGGACATTGCCAGGCGCTGCCGGGAGGCCCTGACACCCGGAGAAAGGAAGACCTGACCCATGGCCAAGACCCCGCCGGCCGGTTTGTTCTCCCAGGATTTTCAATCCATTCCTCTCACCGGGGTGGCCGTCCACGCGGTCGGACAAGGGCCGGCCCTCAAGGTGACCGTGGCCCACCACTACCGCAACGATGAACCCCGGCCCGTAGAAGCGGTCTACACCTTCCCCCTGCCTGAGGAATCAGCGGTGTGCGGCTTTGAAGTCGAGTTGGGTGGACAGACCCTCAAGGGCCGCATCGCCGATCGGGAAAAAAGCCTGGAAGAATATGACGAAGCCCTGGGGCGGGGGTTGGCAGCCTACCTTTTGGACCAGGACCGTCCCAATGTCTTCACCGCTTACGTCGGCAATCTCAAGCCTCAGGAAGAAGTCCTGGTGCGCATCTCTTACGTCGCGGCCCTCACCTGGCTTCCCGACGGCTTCCAGCTCATCATCCCCACGGTGGTTTCGCCCCGGTACTTTACCGACGAGCAAATCCGGACCATGGACCCGGCGGAGTTGTTGCATCTCACGCCCCCGGCGGTGCTGGGGCCGGTGCCTTATGGCCTCACCCTGACCGTGGACCTGGAGTTGCCGGGACGGCTGGTGGGGGTGGAGTGTCCGTCCCATCCCTTTGTATGGGAGCTGAGTGACGGTCGCCTCCAGGGTGCTCTGGCCGGGTGCGAGCCCCTGAACCAGGATTTTGTCCTCAACCTGAAACTGGACCGGCCCCATGAGCCCCTGTGTCTGGAGGCCCGGGCCGCGGACGGCGCGGCGGTGGTGCTGGTGGGTCTGCATCCCCGTCATCCGGACCCTTTGCCCCGACAGCCCCTGGAAATCATCTTTCTGGTGGATTGCTCCGGCTCCATGGCCGGGGAGAGCGCGGCCCAGGCCCGCAATGCCCTGGAGTTATGCCTGCGGGCGTTGGAGGCGACGGACAGGTTCAACATCGTCGCCTTCGGGTC
>VGSX01000428.1 GCA_016874895.1 Deltaproteobacteria bacterium | reverse complement strand
GTGCTGGGGTGCGTCACCTGCGCCGTGCTCCATAACATCGAATACCCCACCTTGCTCCTGCCCGTCCAGGTGAGAGAGGACAGGCCGGACGGCTACTGCCTGCTACAGGGCGCCCACCTGTTCCGCCATGTCCTTTATCTCACGGATTTTTCCGATATTTCGGCACGGGCCGGGGAATACCTCAGCCGCCTGGCTCCCAGGGGGATATCCCAGGTCACGGTGGTACACACCCTGGATCTGCCACCCAGTGAACATTATCCCCCGGGATACGAGGAGAAGGCCGAGGCACAGGCCCGGGAGGCCCTCAAGGCCGTGGCCGGTCGCCTCCGGGAAGAGGGCATCCCCGCAGTAGAACAGGTTTTTGCTTCCGGCCGTCCCCTGCCGGCCATTCTGCCGCTCCTGGAATCCCAGGATATCTCATTGATCGTCATGGGCACCCAGGGCAAGGGCTATATCAAGGAGATTTTCCTGGGGAGCGTGGCCCAGAATGTCAGCCGCCTGGCCCCCTGCCCGGTGTTGCTGATTCCCCCGGAAGCGCGATAATTGCAGAGAACAACTCCGGGAGGCGCAGCCTGTGATTGGCGGGCGCCTACAAATTATTAAAGAATGTGAGGTCGAGACTGTGGATAAGCAGGAACTCAAGGATATCATCAAAGATCGCTACGGCAGGATCGCCCGGGGGGAGGTTGCATTCTGTTGCCCTACCTGTGGTCCTACGACTACCGACCAATGCCTGGCGGTGGGCTATAGCGCCGAGGATTTGCGCCTGGTACCAGAATCTGCCATATTAGGAGTGGGCTGCGGCAACCCCACCGCTCTGGCGGACCTCAAGGCGGGCGAAACCGTCCTGGACCTGGGCGCCGGGGCCGGGATCGACGTCTTCCTGGCGGCCCACAAGGTCGGGGAGCAGGGCCGGGTCATTGGCGTGGACATGACGGCCGATATGGTCAGCAGAGGCCGTCAGCTGGCGGAGCAGCACGGTTATCGCCATGTGGCATTTCACCTGGGCGATGCCGAGCATCTGCCGGTGGAGGCAGCCACGGTGGATGTGGTCATCAGCAACTGCGTGATCAATCTGACTCTGGACAAACTGGCGAGCTTTAAAGAGGTGCATCGGGTCCTGCGGCCCGGCGGACGCATCCTCATCGCCGACTTGGTGACCGCCGGGGAACTGCCGCCGGAGGTGCGGGCCAGCGCCGCGGCCTGGGCGGACTGCCTGGCCGGGGCCATGGAGAAAGAAGCGTATCTGGAAACCATCCGCTTGGCCGGTTTTTCCGAGGTGGCCGTGGTGTCCGAGTCGTCCTATGAGGCTCCAGGGATGGCTGAAGGCCTGCGAGGCAAAATTCTCAGCGTCAAAGTGCGGGGGATAAAGGGGCCGGAAGCAGAGGAGTAAAGAACGTCATTAGCTCATCGTGCGGAGGGAGAAGAGAATTATGGTAATCAGGCAATCACCCTATCGGGTTTGGATCGGGCTAGTGCTGGTGTTATGCCTGGCGCCGGCAACAGCTTTCGGCAGCGGCCCGAAAGTCGAGGTGCCCAAGACTGTTCACGATTTTGGGGAAATCTTTGAAGATAAGGAATTGGTGCATACCTTTGAAATCTTCAATACCGGCGATGCCATCCTGGAGATCAGGAAGATCGACTCCGATTGCGCCTGCACCACGGAGGAAGCCGACCGGAACATCCCTCCGGGCGGCGTCGGACGGGTCACTTTGACTATTGAGCCCTTTTCGGTGATGAGGGACTTCACTAAAAACACCACCTTATTTTTAAACGATCGCAGTCGTCCTACGGTGGTCCTCAGCATGAAAGGCTATGCCAAACCTTTCATTGAAATTCAACCCAGCCACGTTGTCCGCCTCCGGGGCAAGCCCGGCCAGGAACTGTCCGGCAAGGTGCGCTTCATTTCCAACCTGCCCGGTCACTGGGAAATCACACAAAGCCGCACCGATATACCGGACAAGATCGATGTTGCCGTCACCGCAGAAGCACCGGGCCGGATTTATGTGGTGGAGGTGCGCAACAAACAGAAAGAAATGGGCAAATATGCCGGCAAGATCGAGCTGCTGACCACCTCGGAAAAGCGGCCCCGCCTCATCATGCGGGTATTCGGCGATATTTCCCTGCCGGCGGCGGATAGCCCCTGAGGCTCCAGGGTCGGGGAGAATAGTAAAAAAGGTGGCGAACAGCTAAAGCAACAGGAGGAGTCAGCAATGGTTTTGACCCTAACGCCCGAAGACTTCCAGCGGATGAAAATGGCAGTTTTGGAAGGGGACGAGCAAGAAGCCTTAAAGATAGTCAAGGAATACATCAAGCGGCTGGATCAGCAGGCCCAGGCCGGGATGAAATCCCATCTCAGATAAAAAAATAACTCTTCAGGCATCTGAGTGAATTTGATAAATTTATCAGAATTTCACAAGCAAGTCTGTGTAATTGTGAAAAACCTTGACTAACCCAAATCATATGGAAAC
>VGSX01000427.1 GCA_016874895.1 Deltaproteobacteria bacterium | reverse complement strand
TATATCGAGCATCTCCCGGTGGATTCGGGAACCGTGGACGTGGTCATCAGCAATTGCGTGATCAACCTGACCCCGGACAAGCTGGCCAGCTTCACAGAGGTCCACCGGGTCTTGAAGCCCGGCGGCCGCATCCTCATTGCCGACCTGGTGACTGCGGGGGAACTCCCCTCCGACGTGCGGGCCAGCGCCGCGGCCTGGGCCGACTGCCTGGCCGGGGCCATGGAAAAGGAGGCTTACCTGGATGCCATCCGCCGCGCCGGTTTTTCGGAGGTGACGGTAGTTTCCGAGTCTCCCTATGAGGCTCCGGGGATGGATGAACGTCTGCGCGGGAAAATCATCAGCGTCAAGGTGCGCGCGGTTAAAGGCCAATGATGGCTGATTTCAGACCTGATTGCAGTCAAAGGGTGGCACAGGCTTTCCAGCCTGTATAGGGGCAGGCTAAAGCCTGAGGCTACAGAAAATAGCCCTTTGAGCGCAACTCAGTATCAGGCCTTGCCGAACTGAGGTAATCGCCACATGGATCATACACCCGAGAAAGTTACGACACTAGAACTGGAACCGAAGGAATCATACTGGATCACCGCCTGGAAAAAAGGCGCCGGCGTCCTGTTCAGCCGGGAAGGCAAAATCTTTTTATTATTCGCGGGAATTTTCCTTTTCGCTTACTATCTGCCCCTGGGTTCCGACAAGGTGCAGCACGCCATTCTGGAAGCCTTCAAGATGCTCCAGGCATACGCCCGCAACCACACCCTGACCTGCGTGGCGCCGGCCCTGTTCATCGCCGGGGCCATCATCACCTTTCTCTCCCAGGCTTCGGTGTTGCGCTATTTAGGCCCCACGGCCAACAAGTTCCTGGCCTATACCGTGGCCTCGGTCTCCGGCTCCATCCTGGCGGTGTGCTCTTGCAGCGTTCTCCCCATGTTTGCCGGCATCTACAAGATGGGCGCGGGTCTGGGTCCGGCCTCAGCTTTTCTCTACAGCGGCCCCGGCATCAACATCCTGGCCATCTTTCTCACGGCCCGGGTCTTGGGCCTGGAACTGGGCATCGCCCGCACCGTGGGCGCGGTGGGCTTCGCCTTTATCGTGGGGCTGCTCATGGCCGGCATCTTCCGGAAAGAGGAGAAAGTTAAGCATGCCGCGGCCATGGCCCTCCCTGAGCCGGAAGCGCCCCGGCGGCCCTTGTGGCAGACCGCCCTGTTCTTTTTCAGCCTGGTATTCTTGCTGATCTTCGCCGCCTGGGTGAACCCTCGGGAAGCGACCATTCACCTTAAAGACGGGCAGCAGGTGCAGGCGGTGGTCCTGGAGGAAATGGCCGACGACATGGTCTTCCAACTCTCTCAGGACTGGGAGGGAAAAAAGAAAGAAGATCAGATCGTGCTGAAAAAATCCCGGATAGAGCGGCTGGAGCGCCCCGAAACCTGGGTTCTCAAGGTCTACCGAGTGAAGAATTATATTGCCGGCCTTTTCCTGGCGCTCATTCTCCTCATGCTCTGGCGCTGGTTCACCCGGGAGGAGACCGGCGAGTGGCTCCATAACACCTGGGAGTTCACCAAGCTCCTGGCGCCCTTGCTTTATGGCGGGGTGCTGGCAGTAGGTTTCCTCAGCGCCCTGATCCCCACCCAATATGTGGCCACCCTGGTGGGGGACAACAGTTTCTTTGCCAATTTCATGGCCGCCCTCATCGGGGCGTTCTGGTACTTCGCCACCTTGACGGAAGTGCCCATCACCCAGGCATTGATCAGAATGGGCATGGACCAGGGTCCGGCCCTGGCTTTGCTCCTGGCCGGCCCCGCCTTGTCGTTGCCCAACATGATCGTCATCGGCCGGGTCATGGGCTGGAAAAAGACCGTGGTTTTTGTAAGCATCATTGTCCTCATTTCCACCTTCGTCGGCATGGGTTTTGGCTGGCTGGTGGGGTGAGAAACAGTAGGCGGGAGGAGGGCCGGCGGCCCTTAGCGCCCTCCTCCAAAATCAACCAGAGGAGGAACCAGGTGAAAAAATTACAGGTTTTGGGCCCCGGCTGCCCCAAGTGCATTGAGTTGGCCAAGCGCACCGAGGAGGCTGCCAAGGCCGCGGGCGGAGACTTTGAAGTGGAAAAAGTCACTGAACTCAACAAGATCATGTCCTTCGGCGTTTTCATGACCCCGGCCCTGGTGGTGGACGGCGAAGTCAAGGTGGTGGGCAAGGTGCCCAACGTGGAAGAGATCAAGAAAATGATCAGCTAAAGCAGGAGAAAAGTGCTTCTGCCAGGAAGATCGCTTCAATGTTTAAGGTCTTGTTTCTCTGCACCGAAAATGCCTGCCGCAGCCAGATGGCCGAGGGCCTGGTGAATCACGATCTGGCCGGGCAGGTGAAAGCCTTTTCCGCCGGGGTTCGCCCCACCCGGCTCAACCCCCGGGCCATCCAGATCATGGCCGAACTGGGGATCGACCTCAGCCCTCACTATTCCAAGTCGGTGGAGGACTTGGCCGGGGAACGGTTCGACCT
>VGSX01000426.1 GCA_016874895.1 Deltaproteobacteria bacterium | reverse complement strand
TGGCCCCTGACCACTGGCCCCTGACCACTAGCCCCTGACCACTGACCCCTGACCACTGGCCCCTGACCACTGACCCCTGACCACCGACCACTCCCAAAACCTCCCGATAAGCCTCGAAAATCCATAAATGGTCGGCCTTAGGCAGAAAAAAGGCCCGGCAGGTCGGAATCCGCCCGGCCAGGAAGCGTCCCATATGAACCGGAATAATCGCGTCGGCCTCGCCGTGCCACAGATACACCGGCACCCGGATCTCCTCCACGGCAAAACCCCAGGGCCGGCACAATAAGCCCATCTCCTGGACAACCCCCCGCACCCCTCCCCGAAAGGCCTCCTGGATGCCATCCATCTGGGCCCGCTGCACTTCGGGCCGCCGTAGAATCTCTCTCGCAGTGGGGGGGGCGGTCCGGCCCAGGAGCCTGATAATCTGCTCCGGCCGCCTCTGTGCAAGGGTAGCCAACAGCCCCAAAGCCGGGCGCAGCAGTACGGGGGCGCGCTGCACTCCCAGAAGGGTCAACCGGTGCCCCCACCCTAAACCCCGCCTCACTTCGGGAAAGTCTACCGGACCCAACCCGCTGATGATCCCCGCCACGGCAACCCGGTCCGGCATCTTCCAGGCGCAGGCTAACGCATACGGCCCCCCGCCGGAAAGGCCCACCACGGCAAAACGATCCAACCCGAGGGCCGCAGCCAACCCTGCCACGTCCTCCGGCCAATCCAGCAGGCGCCGCCCAGGCTGAAAATCAGACAGGCCGAAGCCGGGCCGCTCCGGGGCGATGAGGCGCACCCCCTGCCTGGCCGCCTCCCCCCCGGCAAACCGCGCCATCAGGCGAGAACCCGGCGTCCCGTGAAAAAACAACACCGGCCAGCCCTCGGGGTCGCCATAATCACCATACCCCAGACGCCGGCCGTCCTTAAGAATAAGAATGTTGTCCTCTGCTGCAACCATCCTCCTTCTTTCCCTTAATTACCAAGGTTAACCTCGGTGGCACAGGCTTCCAGCCTGTGCACCATTTTCTGGGGGAACTGTTTCTTACTGGTTCCCAAGCTGTACTTGGACTACACCATTATTCTACTTTTCCAATGCCTTAAAAACCCGCTTCTCAGCCTGGAGCAGCATAGTGGTACAAACTCCAATTGTGCCGGTCCTCACCTGCGGGGCGATCAAATAGTTCCTGAGCGCCGTTTCTCCCTGGCCCCCGTGCCAACTTTCTACCCCAGGCCTTCAGGCCGGCCACATTAGCGGCAACAGCCAAACGCATATCCCCAGGGCGATGAAGGTAATATGAACAGGATCAAGGCGACCCCTAAGATTACCTCAAGCAGTGTCAGTTCGAACACCGCAGGTTTGCTCCCCGCAAAATTCGTTCACGTGGCGTCCCTACGCCGACCTGCGAATAATCCCTTTTAGTTATCCCCAAGCCAAACCGCCGTCTCCGAACTTGTGGGTAATGCTCTGGCGAGGGACAGGGGCAAGACGGAGGGGGAAAAAGACTTTTTTTCACGTTAAATCATTTTATCATTTCTGCCTGCCAAGAGTCCTAAAAAAAGGCCCGATTGGGCCTTTTGAGAAATTTCTACAGGAGAGGGCAAGGGGGGCTGCGCGGTGACTTCTGCTTAATCGCCCACCCAGCCCCTACATAATATATCTCACTCCGCCTTGCCTTTCCCGGGCCACTCGGTGAACTGCACCCAGAGGACCGCCCCATACTCCGCGTCCTTTTTCTTGCCATCGGTATGGACCACGGCATTCTTTTCCTCGTTCAGGGCCGAAAAACCCCACCAACCGGCCTGGGGTGCGGCAAAGGTGAAAACCCCGTTCTTATCGGCTTTCACCACCTGGGTGATGAAATAATCATTGGGCGGCGTTACTTTCTTGTCCGCGTTCCAGAATTCCACCTCAACCTCGGCGTTGGGCACCGCCTTGCCCTTAAACTTCACCACCCCCTGGAAAACATTGCCGGCATACAGCCCGAAGGGCCTGGTCAGAGGGATGATTTCCGCCTTGAGGCCCACTTCCTGGTCCCAGTTCTCCTCCTCTCCCAGGGCCGCCACATAGGTTTTTGTCTGATGAATAATATACTTATCTTCCGCCGGCTCCCAGTACGGCGCCGGATCGACAGAGAAGGTGTAGACGCCCGGCTTTTTCAAGGCATAGGTGGCCTTCCAGGCCTGTTTGTCCAGGACCTTGGTCTCCTGCAGGGTGTTTAGGAGATCCGTCTTGTCTTTCCCAAAGAGCACCCCGAAGCTCTTGGGTTTGGCCATATCCATGCCTTGCTGCTCCATGGGGTGGACAAAGGCCAGGGTTAATCCCAGGTTTTGGTCATCACCCTGCATGACCATGGACTTATCCGGTAGGATGATCCCGAAATGGGCCTGCCCCAGAGAGGGAATGCTCAGGATAATCAGGGCAATAACGAGTAACTTGGCAATAACTCTCATATATCCTCCTTAGAAAGAAAAAATCAATGACAAGATGGGCGTTACGGTGGCGTCGGTGTTTTT
>VGSX01000425.1 GCA_016874895.1 Deltaproteobacteria bacterium | reverse complement strand
ACAGTTCTTCCGACTATTCTATTCACTCAGGAGGATGATATGGATTACACTCGCCTGACTGCGCCCTGCGGCCTGCCCTGTTTTGCCTGTTACCTGTTTCTAGCCCAAGACGATCCGCAGATGCGCTACCTGGTCTCCCAGGAAGTGGGGCTCCCGCCGGAAAAGGCCGCCTGTCCGGGTTGCCGCGCCCTCAAAGGCCAGCCGGGGCACCTCCCCATGACATGTCGGCTCTACCCCTGCGCCGAGGCCAAAGGGGTGCAATTCTGCTCTGATTGTGATGAGTTCCCTTGTGACAACCTGCACCCCTACTGTGACCAGGCCAAGATGTGGCACAATACCAAGGTCTTTCATTTATGCCTCATCAAAAAGATGGGACTGACCGCCTGGGCGGAGCACAAAGCCAAAAGCGTCCTGGAGACTTATTCCTTCGGGAAATTTTCGCTTTGATTCAAGGGAACTGGCCTAACAGGACCTGTAAATAGTTAATCGATTATGCGCCCGGTTGCCGGTGGCAGACATCATCTTGTACTCGGTGCCCGATCGGGAGGGGTTTTATCAAAAATGTGGTTTCGCCAGAATGTTGACGGCAATGGCCAAACTGAATAAATCTATGTCAGACCCGGCCAGCGGGTATCTCGAGGGGGAAGTTAATGAGCTCGGAATCGGAAAAAGTTAAACATTACGCCCAACGGGTAGGATATTCTGACAAAGAACTGGCTGACTTTTACCAGGGCGGACATCGATTGCGCCAGGTAAACCGGTTGGCTGCAGCAGCCTCCCGCTATTCCATCGAGGCCGAAGTGGTGCAGGCACGGCATTGCAATTCCGGTCATATGGTCGGCCAGAAATTTATCCTGGATGTGGACGGCAATCTCATCACCAAATTGTGCCCCAAAAAGGTCTGCGTCTATCTCGTCTCCCAGTTCACCGTGCCCGTGGCTTTAATCAACGAACGCCTGAGCGAAGGTTTGGAGCCCGACGATTTCCATTTCATGCGGTTGGTCCGCTGCCCCGATGTTGGGGTGGAATGTCTGGGATACGGCGAGGTCATGGTGGAAATTCGGGTGGTGCCGAGAGGTTAAAAAAGTTGCCGCCGGTGCTGAGCAAGTCAGGAAAGAGACTTTTTCAAAAATAGCCAGCCACAGGCAAAAGAGGAGGGGAGTGGTATGTCCTGGGTGGAAATTTCGACGGAAAACGGTATCGCGATAGTAAGCCTGCAGAGAGGGAGAGTCAATGCGCTCCATGAACCCCTGGTGGATGAACTGCAAAAAGTGATGGACGACCTGAAATTAGATCCAACGGTGAAGGCAGTCATTCTGACCGGCAAGGGCAAATTCTTCTCTTTCGGCTTCGATATTCCCGAATTCCTCCACTACTCCAGAGAAGATTTTGTGAGCTATCTGGGGAAATTTTCGAGCCTGTGCACCGAGTTGTTTATCTGGCCCAAACCTATTATTGCGGGGCTAAATGGCCACGCCGTGGCCGGCGGCTGCATGTTGGCCATCACCTGCGACTACCGGCTTATGGTGACGGGCAAGGCCAAGATTTCTTTGAATGAAATAACCTTCGGAGCCTCGGTCTTTGCCAGCACTACGGCCATGCTGCAGTACTGGCTGGGCGGACCCAAGGCACAAACGGTGTTGTATAGAGGTTCCCTGTATAGCGCCGAGGAAGCTTTGGCCCTGGGGATTATTGACCGACTGGCCACAGAATCAGAACTTCTTGCCGCCGCTTGCCAACAGGCAGAGGTCTTGGCAGGCAAAGACATGGTGGCTTTCGCCAGTATCAAAAAGCTGTTACGACAGCCGGCAATGGATCTTATCAAGAGTTATGAAGCAGACTCGATCCGGGAGTTCGTAGATATCTGGTACTCTCCCACCACCTGGGTAAACCTGCAGAACATAAAAATCCATGGGTAGGCGGTCTGGAAGGTTGACATCCTCTCCGCCCTTTAGGACAGAAATTCCTGGCGTCGCGCCAGGCAGGACGGTTCCTGCCATCAGGCCCTAATGGACCTTGAATCCCTCTCCCTTAGTGCCAGCAGGGCCTGGGCGACAGCGGTGGCCGACTCGGTGTGGGCCGGGTGGCGGTCGGGATGGCAGGCCAGGAGCAGGAAGCGGCTGTGCTGCTGGAGCAGATCCAGCCAGCCGGAGGCGTCGGCCAGCCGCGCCTTGAGGTTGGCAATGACCTGTTCCTGTTACTGATAAGCTAAAAGCCAAACGCCCACCAAACCAACGGTCGCCCATCCCAATCGATCAACGTATTTGTGGAGTGCCAGCTCCATTTTTTCACCGCCCCACGCCATCAAGCCGGCGACCAGAAAGAAGCGTGCCCCACGACCGATGATCGACGCCAGTACGAAAGGCGCCCAAAGCATGGACAACGCGCCTGCGGCAATCGTGAAGACCTTGTAGGGGATGGGCGAAAAACCGGCGACAAAAACGGCCCAGAATCCCCAGGTTTCAAACCAAGCCACCGCCATCTGATAGGCCTCCCAATAACGGCTGGCGC
>VGSX01000424.1 GCA_016874895.1 Deltaproteobacteria bacterium | reverse complement strand
CCAAGCCGTTATACACCAGGGAGGCGATATCCCTGGAGGCGGAGTCCGAGGCCAGGGGAGGAATCAGGGTGCTGGCGTCGCCGATGGACCCGTCGATAAAAATATCCCCGTAAGCCGGACCGTTACCGGACAAATGGATGACCGGCTGGCTGTCATCGGTTTTCTGGCAGCCGGATAGAGACCAGAGCATGAATAGTATGATCCCCCACCGCCATGGGGTATTCTTCAACCGCATAGGATCCTTCGAAGATTAGGGGTCAGTGGTCAGTGGTTAGTGGGCAGCCGGATTTAATGCATTTCCATCTTACTCAGTCCGATACTTTGATGACTTTGCTTAACCTGCTTTTTTTGCTGAAAGCTGATAGCTGAAAGCTGAAAGCTGATAGCTGATAGCCTAAATTTTTCTTGCCCAAACGGCTACTTTGGGATACATAGAAAGAGTCGGGACGTGGCTCAGCCTGGTAGAGCACAGCGTTCGGGACGCTGGGGTCGCTGGTTCAAATCCAGTCGTCCCGACCATGAAAAACTCCTAAACCGAAAAGTTCAGGGTTCTGAACATGACTGGGCGTGCCGGCCACGCCTTTTTCGTTGGCCCCGGGCAGCCGGAATTTCTCTGATATACCGCACCCCAGGGGCACAGACCTGGAGGTCCGTGACTACCGATTTAAACCTAACCACTGATCACTGACCCCTGACCACTACTCATTGACCACTAACCCCTGCCCACTCCCTTGACAAATTCCCCCAGGGCAGTCAGATACTGCTCCAGGCCCCGCAGAAACAAGTCGTTGTGATTGGCATCGGAAATCATCACCAACGTTTTGTCCGTCGCAGGGCAGGCATCAAACAGGGCCTGCCCGTCGCTGAACGGGATGATATGGTCGAATTGGGCGTGGATGATGAGGAGGGGGTTATGCCAGGTCTTGATCTTGGCGATATGGTTGAACCCCGCTTCTTCCGTGAAGCCCAGAGCCTCGGGGTCGACCCCCAAAAGGCGCAGCAGCGGACCGGCGTAAGCAAAGCCGCTTTCGATGATCAGACCGGCAATTGAGTCCGGGTGTGCTGCGGCCAGTTCCAGCACCGAGGCGCTCCCCAAAGACCTTCCCATGAGTACCAAGGGGCCGTTATACCCGTGGTCTGAGAGCCAAGAGGTAACGAATTCTAAGATTTCATGGCAATCCTGCATCATGCCGGTGATGCTGGGCTCCCCCCCGGAGCGGCCGTAGCCCCGGTAATCCACCGGCAGGAAATTGATGCCCAGGCGGTTGTAGAGCGGCCCCATCTCGTCGTAATCCGCCACAATCTCGCCGTTGCCGTGGAAAAACAGGATATTGGGCAGGCCTTTATCCCGCACGTGAAACCTGCCGCCGATGGCCACCCCCTCCTCCACGGGGATCAAGACATCATGGCCGCTACTGCCGCCGCCGCCGAAGAGCCCGCCGAATTCCGGGCGGGGGTGAAACAGCACCTGGAGTATCTCCGGGCGGTCGAACTTGCTGAAATCTTTATTGAATGCAGTCATAACTCTTTCCCCTCCCAGCTATACGGAGTTGGGCCGCAAGTTCAGCCCGCGGTCAGGGCCTTGATCTTTTCTTTGTGGCTCTTCAGTTTTGCCAGTTTTTCGGTGAGGGTCTGGACCCTTTCCTTTTCTTTGGCCACCACTTCGGCGGGGGCCTTGGCCATAAAATCCTCGTTGGCCAGCTTGCGCTGGGCCGTGTTCAGGTCTTTGCTGATTTTTTCCAGTTCTCTGGCCAGCCGGCGGTCTTCTTCGGCAAAATCGATGAGGCCGGCCAGAGGCAGGTAGATTTCCACGTCCCCCACCACGGCCTTGGCCGCAGCCTGGGGCCGGTCGCCACCGGGATTGCAGGCCAGGCCGTCGATCTTGGCCAGGATTTCCAGGGAGCGACTATGGGCTCGCAGGACTGCCAAAGAAGCCTCGTTGCTGCTATAGAACTGTATCGGGGCCTTGGCGCCGGGCGGCACATTCATTTCGCCCCGCAGGTTCCGCACTGCGGTGATGACCGCCATCAACAGGTTCATTTCCTCTTCCGCGGCCGGATCCAGGAAACGACTCTGGGCCAGGGGGAAAGGCGCCAGCATGATGCTCCCCTGGGTGCCGGGCAGTTTATGCCAGATTTCCTCGGTGACAAAGGGCATAAAAGGATGCAGGAGGCGCAGCAGGGCGCTTAGGACTTCCTGCAGAACTTTTCGGCTATGGAGCTGGCCTCCCGGATCTTTGCTGTCATACAAGGCCGGCTTGATGAGCTCCAGGTACCAGTCGCAGAACTCGTGCCAGGCGAACTGGTAGAGCTGATGCGCGGCCTGGTCGAAATTATAGGAATCCAGGGCTTCGGCCACCCCCTGGCTGACCTGCTGCAGCCGGCTCACTATCCAGCGTTCCTCCACGGTGAGAGGCAGTGCGTCCCGGGCCGCCGCGGCGGGGTCGAAGTCGGCCAGGTTCATAAGGGTGAAACGGCTGGCGTTCCAGATCTTGTTGACAAAATTCCGATACCC
>VGSX01000423.1 GCA_016874895.1 Deltaproteobacteria bacterium | reverse complement strand
TCCAGGACCAGGGGGTTGCGGCGGATGCTGTCCGGGGAGCCCTGGGCGATGCCGCGGCCGCCGTCCAGGACCACCACGTGGTCGGAAATGGTCATGACCAGGTCCATGTCGTGCTCCACCAGGAGGATGGTCTGACCCGCCAGGCGGAGTTGTCGGATAAGCGCGGCGATCTGGGCCGTCTCCTCGGGGTTCAGGCCGGCCACGGGTTCATCCAGGAGGGCCAGGAGGGGTTGCGAGACAAAGGCCCGGGCCATCTCCAGGCGTTTTTTGTCGCCATAGGGGAGGGCCCCGGCCGGCAGGTCGGCTTTACCCGCCAGTTTAAAGGCATCCAAGGCCTCCAGGGCCTTCAACCTGAGCTTGCGCTCCCGGTGGCGCAGCCCCGGTGTCCGCAACAGGGCAGGGAAAAATGAATTTCCGGTCTGGATGGTCAGACCGCACAGGATATTGTCCAGGACCGACAGGCGCGGGAAGATGCGCACGTTTTGAAATGTACGGGCCATACCCAGCCGGGCCAGGCGGTGGGCCGGCAGCCCGGCAATGTTGGACCCTCGAAAAATTATACTGCCTTGATCCGGGGGGATAACCCCGGTGAGGCAATTAATGAGGGTGGTTTTGCCTGCCCCGTTGGGCCCGATGAGGGCTGTGACCTTACCTGGGGCGATATCAAAGCTGACCATGGCCAGGGCGGGGAGGCCGCCGAAATGTTTGGTCAGACCAGAGATACGCAGCATCGGTTCGGGGACGTTGTTCATTGAGGACCTAATCGGGCCCGGGCCAGGCGCAGGCGGACTTCATCCCGCAGGCCGGTGATAAAACCCTGGGGCAGGAAGAGCAGGATGAGCACCAGAATGGCCCCGTGAATAAGGTCGAAATAGTCTGCCAGAAATTCCAGGTAGTGTGGCAGCAGGGTAATAAAGCCTACCCCGAAAAGAGTCCCCCAGATGGAACCCAGGCCGCCCACCACCACCATGATGACCAGGTCCACGGACTTGAACACGCCGAAGGTGTCCGGGTTGACATAACCGAAGTAATGGGCGTAGAGGCTGCCGGCCACCGAGGCAAACACTGCGGAGAGCACGAATATCTTTATCTTGCCGCGTCTTACGTCCACCCCCATACAGGCCGCGGCCACCTCATCCTGGGCCAGGGCCGCCAGACCCCGGCCCACACCGGAACGCACCAGGTTCAGGCACAGGGTCAGGGCAATCAGGGCCACGCTCCAGACCAGATAATGGAATTTTAGCTCATTATCCATCGACATGCCCAGGATGGTGAGGGGCGGCACCCCGAAAAGACCGCTGGGGCCGCCGGTCATGCTGTCCCATTCCACCAGGATGAGGTGCACGGCGTAATTAAACCCCAGGGTGGCCATGGCCAGGTAGTGGCCGTGCAGGCGCAGCGTGGGCACGCCGATGGCCAGGGCCAGCAGGGCCACGGCCAGGGAAGTAACGATGAGGGCGGGCCAGGGAGGGGCCTGATAAGTGGCCGTCAGAATGGCGGAGCCATACGCCCCCAGGCCGAAGAAGGCCGCGTGTCCCAGGGATATCTGGCCGGCGAAACCGATGAATAGATTAAGACCCAGGACCACGATGACATAGAGGCCGATGAGGTTCAGGAGGCCCAACGTGTAGGGATTGACCAGATACAGGGGGATCAGGGCCACAATCAGGACCAGCAGCCAGACGGTGAGGCCGGTGCGGTGGCGTCTGATAAAAGCTCGCCAACGACGACCAGGGGGGGTCATCGGCTCAAGGCCTCCACCCCGGCCTGAAAGGCCCTGAGGCTACCCTCTACAAACCGGGGCGGGGTGATCTGACGGATGATCGCAGCCAGGGCCTGGGGTTGGCAGAAAAGACCATTGTGGGCCGCAGCAAAGCCCAAAAGGATGAGGTTGGCGGTCACCGGCGGCAGACCTAAACAGGCGGCCACTCCTAAGGCATCCAAGGCGCGATAAGGGCCGGGAACCGGGGTGTTTACCATAACCGAGGCGCCGGGCTTAAGGTAAAACCCGTGCACCGGGAGATTGGCGGCCTGGAGAAAGAGGCCCACATCGGCCTGACCCGCGGCAATCAGGGGACCCTGAAACGGCCCGACCTTGACCATGGAAATAACCGCCCCGCCCCGTTGGGCCATGCCGTGGGTCTCCGAGGAGATGACCTCCAGGCCCTGGGCGGCGGCGGCGTAGGCTAAAAGGCGGGTAAGGGTAAGCACTCCCTGGCCGCCCAAGCCGCTAATGATAAGCTGTTGTTTCATTGAGGACGGTTTCTGGTCTCCAGTTTTCAGTTTCTGGTTTCCGGTTATTGGTTTTTAGTTCTCTTAAAAATGTCTTTTCCGCAGTTCAGGGGTGGCAGCCTTAAGGAAAGTTCGATTTTTTCACCGCAGAGACGCTGAGGGCGCGGAGATCTTGCGATAAAGCGATAAGAGTCTCCTGATAGCCATCTCTCTTCCTCTGCGTCCTCGGCGGTGAATTTTTTTTCCTTTTCCCTTTTCCCTCTTCCCTTATCCCTCTTCCCTA
>VGSX01000422.1 GCA_016874895.1 Deltaproteobacteria bacterium | reverse complement strand
AGGGTATTATATCTAACTTGCATGAATTGTGCGTCACTGGCGAATCAGCCATTCATGTTTCATCTGAACGCCCAAACCCATGAAACGTTCATGACCGAGGAGGCCACCCCCGATGATTAAAATCCCCCCTGACCCCCCTTTAGAAAAGGGGGGAATTGGGGTAGACTTTAAAAGTCCCCCCTTTTGTAAAGGGAGATTGAGGGGCAATGCTGTTCAGTTAAGGTTTTTTCTGTCATGCTGAGCGAAGCGAAGCATCTTGTATTTTGAGATTCTTCGGTCGCTTCGCTCCCTCAGAATGACATGAGAGGTTATCTCCGATTAACCTGATAGTGCTTAAGTGAACAGTATTGGATTGAGGGTGATTTTCACGGTAAATTGTGGTGGGCAGTGCCCAACCTAATCGGTGGCGCCCCTTTTAGGGCAGTTCCTCATGAACCTGGGGCCCACCTGCAAAGCATGAAAAGGCTGCCTCGATCTCTGATTTTAGGCGGGCACGGAGGCCCGCCCCACCGGCATCATGGTTGGGGTTATCGATTTTTCGGAGCAGTTCCTTATGGGCCGGGGGGCCAATCCGTAAACATGAAAAATTTGTTCGAAGGCGGGATGCGCTCCGCTTTCCCGCCCTACATGGTGAACTTTTCAGGTGAGGCGCCGACTACTGAATTTCCTTTACCGAATTTCCCTTATCCCTCGGGAGAGCCTCGAAGGCGGGAGTTGTAGAGTGCCATGAGCGAATTTAATCTGTCTTCGGCTTTGCAGGCCTGGCGGTTCCGGAAATGGTATTTCATCATTCCGGCTGTCCTGATACCCGTGGCGGCGGTGGTGGTGGCCCTTAAACTGCCGGCCATCTATGAATCCCGCTCCACCATCCTCATTGAAGAGCAGCAGATTCCCCCGGAGTTTGTCCGGTCCACGGTAACCGGGTATGCGGACCAGCACGTCCAGATTTTGACGCAGCAGATTCTCTCCCGCACCAAGCTCTGGGAGATCGTGGAGCAGTTCAACCTTTACGCCAAGGAACGGCAGAAATCCTCCAAAGAGGCCATCCTGGACCAGATGCGCCAGGACATCTCCTTTGAGACCATCAGCGCCCAGGCCGGTGAAGGGGGCCGGAGCCGCAACCGGCCGGGCGGCGGCGGGTTAACCATTGCCTTCCGCATCGCCTACCGGGGAGAAGATCCGGCCATGCTGCAAAAGGTCACCAGCACCCTATCCTCGCTGTATTTAGAACAGAATCTCAAGTTCCGGGAAGAGCAGGCCCAGACCACCACCCGCTTTCTGGAAGCCGAACTCAATGAACTGCGCAATAAAATAAGTACCCTGGGGGAGAGGATCGCCGAGTTCAAGGCCAAAAACCCGGGCTCGCTCCCCGAGATGAGCCAGTTTAACCTGACCCAGGCCACCAGCCTGGAAAATGAAATAAAGACCCTGGACAGCAACATCCAGGCCGCGGAAAACCAGAAGATTTATCTGGAGGGGCTGCTGGGCACGACGGCCGCCGGGAAGGGGGAAGGCGAGTCGGGTCCGCCCTCGGCGAAAGATCCCCGGGGCCGGCTGGCGGCGGTGAATGAGGAATTAACCCTCCTGAAAGCCCGGCTTTCCGAGGAGCATCCGGACGTCCAGCGGCTGCTGCGGGAAAAGGCCCAGCTGGAGAATATCCTGAAGGCCCGCAAGGCCGGGGATATCCAGACGCAGCAGAAGCTGGCCCAGCTGCAGACGGAACTGGCGGTGCTCCAGGGGAAATTCTCAGACGCCCACCCGGACGTGAAAAAGCTGAAAAATGAGATCGCCCAGGTGACGGCGGAGGCCGACAAAGGCACCGCCGCGGTTACCGACGTGGATCTGGCCAACCCGGCCCAGCTTAATATGATAGCCCAGGTGCAGCAGCTGACCAACCAGGTGGCCTCCCTGAAGCAGCTCCGCCAGAAGCAGGTGGAAAAACTGGCCATGTTCCGGCAGCGCCTGGAAGAAACCCCCCGGATCGAACAGGAATACCTGGCCCTGCAGCGGGATTACCAGAATTCCCATAACAAGTATCACGACGTGATGAACAAACTCATGGAGGCCCGCATTTCCGAGGGCATGGAGCAGCATCAGAAGGGGCAGCGGTTCACCCTGGTGGACCCGGCCTCCTTCCCGGAAGAGCCGGTGAAGCCGAACCGGAAGCAGATCATGCTGGCCGGCCTGGTCCTGGGCCTGGGGATGGGCATGGCCCTCATGTTAGGCCGGGAAAGTGTCGATACATCCATAAAGAGCGCCGCGGAGCTGGCCGGGCTGACCAAAATGCCGCCCCTGGGGATCATCGCCAGGATAATCACCCCCCTGGAACTGGCCCGGAAGCGGCGAATCCGGCAGCTGTTCCTGGCCGCCACCTGCCTGTCGCTGGTGCTGGGGGTGGCCCTCGTTCACTTCTTTTATATGGACCTGGACATCGTGTTGATGAAAGTCCAGCGCCTGGCCAACAGGTTATAAGACCGTTTCTGGTTTTTGGTTTTTGCTTTACGATTAAAATATTATCTACTGAGGCTCTTGC
>VGSX01000421.1 GCA_016874895.1 Deltaproteobacteria bacterium | reverse complement strand
CGCTGGTCACCCCGGAACGCCTGCGCTTCGACTTCACCCATTTCCAGAGCGTCACCGCCGAGGAACTGGAGCAGATGGAGCTGGACGTGAACCGGGCGGTGGTGGCCAACCTGCCCCTGGAGATGACCCGCCACTCCATGGCCGAGGCCCTGGCCATGGGCGCCATGGCCATCTTCGAGGAGAAGTACGGCGAAGAAGTGCGCCTGGTGAGCGTACCCGGGGTCAGCCGGGAACTCTGTGGCGGCACCCACGTGGCCCGCACCGGCGACATCGGCCTGGTGAAGATCGTCAGCGAAGCCTCCATCGCCGCGGGCATCCGCCGTCTGGAGGCGGTGTGCGGCCCCGAAGCGGTGCGCCTCACACAGGCGGAAGAGGAGGAACTGGCCCGCATCGCCGCGCTGCTGAAGGCCTCACGGGGCGAGCTGGCGTCCCGCCTGGAAAAGCTGCTCAAGCGCAACCGGGAATTGGAAAAGCAGGTGGAGACGCTGAAAAGCCGGCTCACCACGGCTCAGGCCGGGGATCTGCTGGACCAGGTGCGCCGGGTGGACGGGGTGGCCGTCCTGGCCCTGGAGGTGGACGCCCCGGATCCCAAGAACCTGCGGGAATTTGCGGTGAAATTGCTGAACCGCCTGAAAAGCGGCGTCGTCGTCCTGGGCAGCCGGGCCGACGACAAGGCGCTCCTGGTGGCTCTGGTTTCCAAGGACCTGACCAAACGCTTCAACGCCGGGGCCATCATCAAGGCCCTGGCCCCCAAGGTGGGCGGCAGCGGCGGCGGCCGGGCGGACATGGCCCAGGCCGGCGGCCCGGATAAGGAGAAGCTGAGCGAGGCCCTCAAGGAAGCACCCGAGATCATCGCGGGACAGGGGAAATAGCCCGCCCTACGCGCTACGCGCTGGTTCCCACGATCCTCGTTCGAAAGTTATTCATAATCGGTGGCGCAGGCTTTCCAGCCTGTGCTGGCGCAGGCCGAAGCCTGCGGCTACACCTCATTGTTCTTTGACGACAACCTGCTGCCAGGTTTTCGGCCCCCAGGGCGGGGAAAATCCGCAGGTACAGTCATCTTACGGTGTCCGTCATGAGTCAGCTAAAAAAACACTATGTCGTGGATGACCAAGGCAACAAGGTGGCGGTGTTCCTGGAAATTTCCGAATATCGCCGCCTCCTGGAAGCATGGGAGGAATTGGAATCCTTGCGGGCTTATGATGCCGCCAAGGCCTCGGGGGATGAGGCCCTTCCTTTGGAACAGGCTCTCAAAGAAATCGAAGCCGGTCGCACATGAGATATGCCGTCTCGATCCTGCGAACGGCCCAGAAGGAGTTGGCCCTCTTACCGGTTAGGGACTTTGAACTGATTAAGGAGACTATCCGTAGCCTGGCCCTTGACCCCAGACCACCGGCATGCCAAAAATTGAGCGTCAGAGAGGGTTGGCGGTTGCGGGTGGGAAAATACCGGATTATCTATGAGATCGACGATCGGGAGCAGACGGTGGTAATCCTCAATATCGGGCATAGGCGGGATGTGTACCGGTAAAGAAAGATCAGTGCTACGAAGGCCGGCGGGCGAAAAAGATGAAATGCCCACATTGCGGTCTGATGAGACCTGATAGCCAGAAAGATTGTGATTGTCAAATAGAAGCCAAAAGAGGTTCTCCAGAAAAGTTAACACCGACTGCTGATATTAAAATAAGTTGGAAGAGCATAATAGGAGTGGTATTCTGGTTATGGGTATTATTCTATTTTCTGCCGACAATATTTGAACCTTTTATGGATAAAAATGCAACCACTCAAACTAATCAGACTAAAATTGAAGAGAAACCAAAAGAGCCTTCGTTAAAAGAAATAGTCATTTCATCCGTGAATAATAATATATTTTAATTATAAGGGTGGGTTGACACAGTCATGATTGCAGATTTTATAATTGACAATGGAAGTCAATACAACATAAAGGATATAACTATAACTTGCACTCATTTTGCTAAAAGTGGTACGAAGATAGATAGCAATACTAAAATTGTCTATGAATTAATAAAAGCAGGTGAAAAAAAGAAAATTGATGGATTCGTAAAAAGTAAAAAAGGCCGTAATATCTCCAACAGGTGGCTCTCGCTGCCATTGATAACTGATTGATTTGCCTCATTAACCCCCTCTCCCCCTTGGGGGAGAGGGCTGGGGTGAGGGGGTGAATGGACTTTTTGCGAGGCCATCAAAATTAAGAAATTTATTCACACCCAAGCCGAAAAGTCCTCCCCCAGAATTATTGATCTCGTCATGGCTCAGTAACCATGACAACGTTTATCAGCAAAGCACCATTAGACGGGGTTTCCCGCCCTACGCGCTCTGGCCGTCCCCCTGGTGGAGGGCCGCATTGCCGCCGGGCATGCCGGGGCCATCCCGGGGGATTGCGTGGATGACCTGGTGTGGGTCTATAAACCGGAGCTCGGCGCCCGTCAGCACCACAACCTGAGGGCGGTGCGGTTGCGTCCGGACGCCGATTCCATGGAGCCCACCATCCGCCGGGGATCCATCGTCATCATCGACC
>VGSX01000420.1 GCA_016874895.1 Deltaproteobacteria bacterium | reverse complement strand
CGTTTTACCAGTAAAACCGAGGCCGAGAAGGCGGCCAAAAGATTACAGGATGCCAAATTCAGCGGCCAGGTGCAGGAAGCCAGATAAGGCCTTGGTTTAGATTTTCAGCAGACAGGTGAAGTAACAAGATCGTGCCCAAGTACAACTTGGGCACGAGTTCTAAGTTGCTCGCCTGGAGGGGAGAGGGCTGGGATGAGGGGTGACTGAGCCGACGCCTCTTACCGGCGGTATCCCAGGATCTTCTCCACTTCGTCGGCGTCCGAGTCCATGACGTAGGGGATGCCGGAGATCTTGGCCGCCTCTTCGGTGAGGGCGAACAGGTCATCCCGGCTGATGTGTTTCAGAGCGAACTTCCGGGCTCCGGCCATGAACTGCTGCAGGCCCTGGGTCAGGCGGCTGATATAGCTGTACATGCCGATGGCGCCGGGGGGAATAACCCCGTAATCACCCAGGGGGAACTTGCGGCGCAGGGTGGCGGCCTCAGCGAAGTGCTCGACATAAGCATCCTTGCAGTCCCGCTCCTCCCGCCGGCAGGTATCTTCCAGTTTCCGGCCTTCATTGGTACCCACCATGGCCGCGGTCATGATGGAGCGGCCCATGCAGACCAGCTTGACGTAGGGCGCGCCCAGGGCCAGCCCCTTGAAGATGTGGTCTTCCAGGGAGAGGCCGCCGGCGATGGCGCAATCCGGCACGAATTCCCCTTTCTTATCCAGATAATTCAGGTATTCATAGAGCAGGCATTCGATGTAGACGGTGGGCACGCCCCATTCGTTCATCATCCGCCAGGGGCTCATGCCGGTGCCGCCCCCGGCCCCGTCCACGGTCAACAGGTCGATCTTGGCCTGGGAGGCGAACTTCACCGCCCGGGCCAGGTCCGCCGGACGATAGGCGCCGGTCTTCAAGGAAATCCGTTTGGCCCCCACCTGGCGCAGGTGCTCTACGGATTTGTAAAAGCTGTCCTCGTCCACCATGCCCAGGCGGGAATGGCGCTCGAATTCCTTGATGCCCTTGGCCATCCAGCGCTCTTCCGTAGCCGGATTCTGGGGATCGGGGAGCACGATGTAGCCCCGGTCCCGCAGGAGTTTGGCCCGTTCCAGGGTATGGAGCTTCACTTCGCCGCCGATGTTCTTGGCGCCCTGGCCCCATTTCAATTCAAAGAATTCCACTCCCAGTTTTTCGATAACGTATTCCGGGACGCCCAGGCGGCCGTCCTCCACGTTGGCCTGGACGATGATGTCCCCTTTGCCCTGGTACCAATCTTTAAAGGTCTTCACCCGCCGGGCCATTTCCGGGGAATGGATGATGCGGCCTTTTTTGATCTCGGCCTGGGGGTCCATGCCGCAGACGTTTTCCCCGCAGACGATGATAATGCCGCTGATGGCCGCGCCGATGGCCATGGCCTCCCAGTGCACCCGGGCAATTTCCGTTGATCCCAAAGCGCCGGTGAAGCAGGGGAAATCCAGTTGGATCTTGTTATCCACACCGATTTCGGCGGCCACGTCCACGGCCGGGAAGGTGGCCTTGTCGGAGTCGGCCTCGATGCCCACCGCGCCCACACAGGTGCCGTGGACGTTAAAATGGGAATAATCCACCGGATAGTCTTTATCGGCGCCAGCCGTAACGTTGCCGAAGGGCTGGGGATAGAGCATTTCCCGGCCGCGGATGGCGGAGCGGCCGATCTCGCAGGGCCCGGGGCAACTATCCAGACAGGTGACGCAGATACCTGAGATGGGGGCGGCCTTGACCCGTGTTTTGGTTAATGTTGCCGGACTGCGGTTAGGATTGCTTAATACCATGATGTTCCTCCTGATGGTGGTAGGATAATGAAAAAATTTGAAATATAATTGCCCTCTGTGAGGCGAATTAACAAATATGTTGAGAGCGTTGAGGTTCTCCCCTGGCCCCGGTTGCCGGCCAGAAAAGCTTACCCATTGTTTTCCCTATTCTTTTTAAGTTTTCAAGGAGCGGCCTTTCCCCGTGGGGACTGCCAAGGCGCCGCCCCGGCTGGGGGCCGGCACCGCTTAAACATTTGTCCGGAAAGGTTAACCTATTGATTTTATTTTTATAATAATTACCAACCACACATTTCTTACATAGTTGTAATATTTTTTTACCCTCTGCAACAATTTTGTCTAGTTGCCCTCGTGAGTAATCCCTGCCGCCCTCGCCGGGGTGGCCAAGTGTAGCTTGCCGGAACATTGGGTTCCTGAGGGCAACTCGGGAGCTCGGAGAACAACTTTATATTCATTGAGATATGCTCCCTGCTTAATTCAACAGCATCGCCCCCAGCTCGACGGCGCCACGTGCAGAGCAGTTAGGCAATCTCTCGGCCCAGTCTCCGGTGGCAGGGCGGTTGTTGCGGCTGGCAGCCAGTTTCAGTTATCTATATTTGCAAGTTCCATTCCTGCCCCCTGACTCTCCGGGTGCAGGGGGAATGACTCTTGTCATACAATTTTTGACAGACAAATCATACCCTATGTGATTTTTCGACTTCCCAGGTTCTGTTACCTTTGCTAAAATCAACGCGTCCGTGGAAAAATCGGCAACCATCCCCTGCCCTTGGCC
>VGSX01000419.1 GCA_016874895.1 Deltaproteobacteria bacterium | reverse complement strand
GACATTGACGAAGCGCCGGAGATGGTTATAGCTGGGCAAATCCCCGGCCCTGACCTTGCGGAACACCACTTCCTGGTCGCCGGGGTCCTTGAGGCGGCTGATCTCGAAGGCCTGGGAAGGGGAGATCAGCCCCAGGGTCAGGGCCTCCTGGTACCTGGGGGCCAGGTTCAACAGCGACAGGCGCTCGTCCACCCGCCATACCTGCTTGAAGCCCAGTTTCCGGGCCAACTCTTCCCTGGAGTAACCGTTGTTTAGCATCTCCTTAAAGGCCCGGGCCTCTTCCAGGGGTGTCAGGTCTTGGCGCTGGAGGTTCTCCACCAAGGCCATTTCGGTGATCTGCCGCTCGTCGGCTTCGATGATGCGCACCGGCACCGTAGTCAGCCCGGCCATCTGGCAGGCCCGCCAGCGCCGCTCCCCGGCGATGAGCATGAACTTCTCGCCCCGAGCCACCGCCACCAGGGGTTCGATCAGGCCCTGCTCCTTGATGGACAGGGCCAACTCTTCCAGGGCCTCCCGCGGAAAAAACTTGCGCGGCTGGTCCGGGTTCGGATAGATTAAAGACAGGTTGACTTCGCAGCTCCCATTTGGCGGAGTCTGGGAAGCGGGTTCGGGGGCCTGTGGGCGCAGGCCCTCTTCTTTTCTGGGTTTTATTCCCTTTCCCGGATGGGGGTCCTTGGGCTTGTAGTTGTCGCACAGCCCCTCCTTCCGGGTGCATTTGCCGGTGCCGCCGGGGATCAGCTTACCCTTGATCCGTCTGTTTTTCATCTTCCAGAACGGGCACGTGGCGCAATCGCCTGTTGCTTGGGGTTTTGCTTTAGCCATTTGCTACCTCGCTTTCTTTCTTGCCCTCCAGGGGCGGGAAGTCGGGGAAGTCCTTGACCAGTTTCTCTTGCAGGGCTTCCAGGCCGCCCGACTTGATCAAGTCCTTGACCTCCCCCACGTCAATCACGTCGCAGACGTATTTAGGTTCCTGGGTGAGGCCGGGCCTGAAAAACATGGTGAAGGAAGGCTCCTCATAGTCTGCCGAGGTGTCCCGATCAAAGGGGATTGCCGCCTTAACCAGCATCTCCTCAAGTTCCGGGAACTCACCGTATCTGGCTTCCGGGGAATAGAGGGTGAAGATCCCTTCCTGCTCGGTGGCCTCGCAGCCGGGATAATCACGGACGTATTTATCAATCTCCGCCTTGATCTCCGGCGTGGTCAGGTGAACCGGAAACTGTAGGGTTGCCGCGTAATAGTCAGCCATCTTGAGCCTCCTCTTCCAAGGGATCAGCCAAATCCTGAATCCCCTCCAGTAGATTTAAAATGCCTTCCCCCTCAGGGGGACGGTAAGATAACCCTGCCAGCCAGGTGATTTGCCGGCGAAGCAGGTCCAGGTCCAAGGTGATGGTCCCGTATTCCGAACGGTCAAGGTTGGCTAAGGTTGCTGTCCTGTCCGCCATTTTTCATCTCCTCCTGCACCTCGGCATCGAAGTGCATCTGGGCCGTGTGGATGACGTAATCCGGTTCGATGTATTTCTCCCGGGCCAGGTGGAGCAGGTCTGTCACCAGACTCACGATCATCTCACCTAAGCCGTCAGGATGGTCATGATATTTCTCCTGGGATTCCAGGGCCGCCAATGCGACGGCCGCCCTTTCGTCATTGCTCGGATCACTTACCATTGACTTTCCTCCTTAAAAAGATGGGTTTATTTAAAGGGAGATTTTCAGAACAAAAAAACCGGCCGGAGCCGGAGGGGGAGAGGAATTGGGAAGGTTTTCTACAAATCGTCAAACAAACTCGCCTCTTGCTTGACGACCATCTCCGGCACCTCGATCCCCAAGTGCGATTCCAGCCACTCCGCCACCAATCGGCGGTGGCAGAACTTGCCGGGGGGCTCCCAACACAATAAAACCGCATCCTCCCCCAGGTCCTCCAAGACCTTCCGGGGGTCCAGGCGGTCCAGGATTTTTTGGAACTCCACCCGGTAGGACGCTTCATCCAGTTTGACCATGGATCGCCTGGGGGCCAGGGCCGGGTAGCGCCGCCGCCCCTTGTACCAGCCGGGGGCCCACAGGGCAATGGAGACCAGCCGGGGATCGTCCGGGGCGTCCTTGAAATGCCAGAAGTTGCTGGTGTGCATCATCCCTCCTCGGCAATCAGTTTTTGGGCTCCTTCGGCCATAAAGGCTTTCCATGCCGGGGTCTCGGCCAGGATGGTGTATTCTTCGTCGTCCACCTCCAGGCAATCGGGGACAGAATCTTCCTCCGGATCCAGGTAGTCGAGAGCTTGCATAAAATCTTGTTTGGTCATGCTATCCCAAAATTCCTTAATCCAAGCGATTTGGTCATTCCTGCTCCACTTGAAGAAATCAAAGGGGAGTTGATCCGGCCCCACCTTCACCATCCCCTGGTCGGGTAAGGAGGTCCCATTACTGGGACCCCCTCCCCTAAGAACCGGACGTGAGAGTTTCCCCTCATCCGGCTCAAGCCTTTCAAAACCCCCGCATGGTCGATGGGGGGTCGGCTACATACTTGCAATCTTGGTTATGCAACTGCCGGTGACAGGTAGGATGCAAAAGCTGAA